>JAQWLN010000091.1 GCA_029247265.1 Fuerstiella sp. | reverse complement strand
ACTCGCGAACGCATCCGAGGCCATCCACAGGACGGACACGGATTTTTTTACTGCCGACCACGCCAGTCAGGCTCGTGAAGACGAACTTCGTATCATGAAAACCGGCGAGTCGATCGTCGGACGAATTGAGCGTGTCACCTGGCGTGACCGAGACGCCACGTGGTGTTCAACCACAAAACTTCCGTTGCGCAACGCCGCAGGACAAATCGTTGGTACGTTCGGGCTGTCGCGCGACATCACCGGTTTGATTCGTGCAGAGGAGGCGCTGGCCCGCGAACGCGACCGCCTTCAAACTTTGATGAGTCACCTTCCAGACGTGATTTTTATCAAAGACAACGACGGCCGATTTCTGCTGGCCAATCCGGCCCTCGTCCGACTCTACGGCTGCAGCGAGTTTGAGCAACTTGAAGGGCTGACCGACTTCGACTTCGTCCCCCAGGAAGTGGCACAGCATTTCGCCGACGATGATCAGCGTGTCATGAAGTCCGGGACGCCTTTGATCGATCGGGAAGAATCCAACGTTGATCAGCGCGGTCAGGAGTTATGGATGCTGACCAGCAAGATTCCACTTCGTGATGCCAATGGCAGCGTGATTGGTCTGGTTGGCATTGGTCGCGACATTACAAAGCAGAAACTGGCTCAGCAGGCGGCGTCTCGGAAGGCCATGGAGGCGGGGTTGATTTATCAGGCCACGTCGTTGGCGCGCGACACAGACTCACTGGACGAGGCGCTCAGTGGATGCCTCAGCATCGTCTGCATTTTGACTGGCTGGACGGTTGGTCATGTCTATGTGCTGGCAGATGATGAAGAACAGGACGAGCTCGTTTCTGCTCGCATCTGGTATCCGGAGCAAGGCGCACAAGTCAGCGACTTTCGTGCGGTCACCGACAGCATACGAGTACAGCGAGGTCAGGGATTGCCCGGGGCAATCTGGGAAAGCGGCGAGCCACGTTGGATCGAAGATGTCCAAGACGGGTTTTCGTCGCCCCGCACTGAGGCATTTCGTAAAGCGAAGATCTGTAGTGCGGTTGGATTTCCCATCATCATTCGGGGAGAGCTGGTCGCTGTTCTGGAGTATTTTGCCTTGCAGAAACACAATGAGGACTCGGCCCTGCTGTGGATTCTGCAAAGTGTGGGCGAGCAGGTTGGTCAGGTCATCGAGCGAAAGCGAAACGATGAGTCGCTGCGAATCGCCCACGACGCCGCAAACGCCGCCAATAAAGCGAAAGGTGATTTTCTGGCAAACGTCAGTCATGAAATCAGAACACCAATGAATGGCATCATTGGGATGACGGAGTTGCTACTGGATACCGAGTTGACGTCGATGCAGCAGGACTATTTGAAAATGGTCGAAGCGTCCGGCGAGGCGCTGCTGTCGCTGATTAACGACATTCTCGATTTCTCCAAAATCGAAGCAGGTCGGCTGGATCTGGAATCCATTCGTTTCGATCTGCGTGAATCGCTCGGCGACACCATGAAGCTGCTGGGCACTCGCGCCCATCGCCAGGGACTGGAGCTGGCATATTCTGTTGCACCGGATGTTCCGAAGTTTTTGATTGGTGATCCGGCTCGGCTGAGACAGGTTGTTGTCAATCTGGTGGGTAACGGTATTAAGTTTACGTCAGCAGGTGAGGTTGTATTGACCGTCGCGCTGCAGCGCATCGAAGACGATGCTGCCGTACTGACGGTGTCTGTGACTGATACCGGCATTGGTATTTCTCCCGAAAAAATTGAGGACGTGTTTACGGAGTTCGAACAGGCGGATACATCGACCACGCGAAAGTACGGGGGTACGGGCCTGGGGTTGGCCATTTCAAGTCGCCTTGTAGCCTTGATGGGAGGTGAAATTCGATGTGAAAGTGAAGTCGGAAGGGGCACCACATTTTCTTTTACTACCAAACTGGGTATCGCTCGAGATGCTGCACGACCAATTCGGAATCCAGTCGCTCTGTGCGAATCGCAAGTCCTGATTGTCGACGATAATGCGACAAATCGCAGAATTCTTAACGACATGTGCAGCAACTGGGGCATGTTGACAACTGTCGCGGCGGACGCAGCTTCCGCCCTGGACCTGTTGAGGGCCGCTGAATCGCCCCCATACCGACTTCTTCTGACTGATGTCAACATGCCGGATGAAGATGGTTTCATGTTGTGTGAGCAGATTCGGTCCCATGTGGAGTTCTCCGAGCTGAAAATCATTATGCTGACGTCTTCCGGTCGCCCCGGGGATGGTGATCATCGAGCCCGCCTGGGTGTTTCCAGTCACTTACTTAAGCCAGTTAAGAAGTCAGAGCTTTTTGACGCGATTGTTACGGTTCTGGGCGTGACCGATGTAGAGATTGAGGCCGTTTCAGCCGCTGTTGAAAACATGAATCCGAAAACGGCTGGATTGTCTGTCCTGTTGGCCGAAGATAATCTGGTCAATCAAACACTGGCCACAGGAGTGCTGAAAAAGTATGGGCACACGGTTACACTGGCGTGCAACGGTCAGGAAGCTGTGGATATTTATGCAGGTGGCAGCTTTGATGTCGTCCTCATGGACGTTCAAATGCCTATACTGGACGGGTTCGCTGCAACCGCAGAAATAAGAAAACTGCAGAGGCAGTCCGGGCTGGTGACCCCGATCGTTGCGATGACAGCTCATGCTATGAAAGGAGATCGTGAGCGTTGCATCGAGGCTGGGATGGATGAATATCTGTCCAAGCCAATTCGGACAAAGCAGTTGGCGGAAATGTTGGTCAGCGTTGTGGCAAATCGTGGTTCGCAATCCGCAGCACTGGTAACAAAGCTTTCAGACGAAACTAACGTGGAGAAGCCTTCAGTGATCGACTGGGAATATGCTCTTGACAACGTCGATGGCGATCGAAATCTGTTAAGGGCAGTGATCGATGCCTTTCTTTTTGAATCGCAGCAGCTTCTGGACAACGTGCAGAGTGCAGTCGATGACGGTGATCCCAAGATTCTTCATCGGTCTGGCCACACTCTGAAGGGGGCGTTGCTTTCTCTTGGTGCCCCGAAACCCGCCCACTTAAGCAAGTCGCTGGAAGACAGAGGTGCGGCTGGATCCACTGAGGGTGCTCAGCCGGTACTGGACGAACTGAAGTCACTGGTGCGGGATACTATTTCTGAGCTGTCCGCGTTTGATCCCGATGGTTCAGCACCTACCGGCGCCTGATGCAGTTCATGGCTGCCATTGCTCACTACAGTAACTTTACTCAATGGCCGAGCCAGCGTCGTCTGTGGCAGTCAGGGGATAGCTCTAATACATTTCGTGCTGCCAGCCAGCGACGTTCATGGTCGTCGCCTGTCCACTATTATCGATCAACTGACAGCGTCTGTCGTTACGCACAAGTCCGATGCGGTAAAAGTCCTGTGGTCGCCCCTCGTCTGAATTCAGTCTCTGGAAATCGTCGCGGCTGATGGCTACCAACAATTCAAAATCTTCGCCGTCGCTCAGGGCGTGCGTCAACGATGAGTTTCGGTCGTCGGAGACTGCGTCGGCATGGACTGGCACAGCATCTGCCAGCACATCAGCTCCTGTGCCGCTTGCGTCCATCATGCGGTGGAGATCAATTGCGAGACCGTCGCTGATGTCCATCATCGCGTGGACGTCGTAGTTCTGGACCAGCCACTTGGCAAGTTTCAGGCGGGGCGTAAAGTTCAAATGTCGCCCTTTAACCAGGCTGCCGCCAAGAGGTCCTGTGACCAGCAGAACATCTCCTGGTCTGGCGCCGTTTCTCAGGATCGGGTGTGCCCCCACTGGTATTCCCGTCAGGCATACGTCAATCGCCAGCGGACCGGCCCAGGTGTTTGTATCGCCGCCGGCGACACAGAAGTCCCAGCGAGTGGCAAGTTCCTCTATCCCGTCGAACATCTGCTCAAGAAAAGCTTCCGGGGAAGCCAGGGATTTCGGCACCGCAAGCGACACAAATGCCGCAGTCGGCCAACAGCCCATGGCAGCCAGGTCGCTTAAATTGACGGCGATCGCCTTACGTCCCACCAACCGGGGCGGGGTCACGTTCAGGTCGAAATGGACTCCGTCCAGCAGCATGTCGATGACGATGGTCTGCCGGTCGGTGTTCGAGCAGTCAACAACGGCTCCGTCATCTCCAATACCGACCTGTACGGTCGACCGGACCGGAAATCTGTTTTGCAGAGCGCGGATGAACTGAAGTTCGGAAGTCATTTACCAGCGGAATAATCCGGTGCCCCATGTGAGCCCGGCACCGAAGCCACACATCAGCACAAGGTCGCCACGTTCTATTAGACCCTGTTCGTAAGCTTCGTCCATTGCCACCGGAATCGAGGCGGCCGAAGTGTTGCCAATGCGGTCGAGATTGTTGAATACCTTCTCTGGTGGAATCTGCAAAACCTTCATCGCGTGATCGATGATCCGGATGTTGGCCTGATGCAGGACGAACAGTTTCACATCGCCCACGCCGACGCCCGCCTTCGTGAGAATCTGTTCGATCGTCTCGGTAACAACCTGAATCGCCCACTTGAACACATTGCGGCCATCCATTTTCAGAAGGTGCTGACCTTCGGCGACCAGTTCAGGTGTCGCCGGTCGGAGTGTGCCACCAACCGGTCGGTCCAGCATGCTACCGCCAGATCCGTCCGCCCCCAGCTGATAACATAGAAGCCCCTGCTCCGGTGTGCCTCGTTCCAGCAAGACTGCACCGGCAGCATCACCAAACAATGGTGCCGTGCCCTGATCATCCGGCTCGACAATTCTGCTGTTGATGTCGGCGCCAACGACAAGTGCCAGTTTCGAATTGCCCGTCGCGATAAATTGAGCACCTGTCGCCAGTGCGTACATGAACCCGGAACAGGCGGCCTGAAGATCGACGGCTGGTGCATCAAGTCCGAGTTTCTGCTGAACCAGGCATGCCGTTGACGGACAGGTAAAGTCCGGTGTAAACGTAGCTACCAGTACCAGGTCGATGTCGGCCGGACTAATGCTGGACTTCGCAATGACCCGGTGAGCTGCCTTCACCGCCAAGTCGCTTGTGCCTTCTTCTGGAGCGGCGTAACGACGTTCCTCAATCCCCGTACGTTTCTTGATCCAACCAGCCTCAAAACCATACTGGGCCTCGAGTTCACCGTTGGTCACGACACGCAGCGGAACGTACGATCCTATAGAACGTACGCGCACGCCCATCAACTGACAGGTACGAGAAGACTTCTTAAACAGCAGACGCTGTGGCTCTGATTCTCTGGGCTGTGTTATTGATTTGTTTTTCTTAGTCTCGGCTGCGGACAGATCCACCGCACTTTCGACCGTTGCGGAATTCAAAGGGTTCATAGACAAAGTCCGCGATCACTGTGGAACAAGTGCGACCGATGGTCCAGCAAATCTGAAACGGTTGAGAGTTTACAGGCAGACGACAGAATTTAGAACCTTAACATGGGTGGTTTGCTTAACTTGCCTGACCGGCGGATTTTGCCAGGGCTTTTAGGGAATCCGTACCGATCCACGGATTCAGACCATTAATTCCGGGTGCTGTGTCTCTTTTGCTCCGGCGTTGACCCACTCTGGGGCTGGGCAATCCGACGGGAATGTTCGTCTGAAGCTGCCAGCAGTCCGCTGAGTACGAACGTAGGCCCGGGCACCGTACATGCCTTAACCTTCAGGCTGGGGGACTGCAGCCGGGCAGCGGATATGCCGGAATGGCCACTTGAAATGCGATGAAACGTTGCCATTGATGCTGTTTTTGCAGTGCAAATCTCGTGGGGCCGCCAATAACGGATGCTCATTATGGCCTCGCCTGTGAGGTTTCCTTAACTGATAGTTCAGCCAGCGCCTTTGAGTCGTTCAAAGGTCCAGTGGCTACCGATCAAGGAGTACCATGATGAGATTCTACGACGGGCAAAATCAGTTCTATTGTGGCGTGGACCTGCACACCAAGCGGATGTATTTGTGCATTCTCGATCGTGACGGAAACAAGCGACTGCATCGCAATGTGCGAGCCAAGCCTTACGAATTCCTGAAGGCCATCGAAGGCTTTCGCGACAACCTGGTTGTCGGCGTCGAGTGCATGTTCACCTGGTACTGGCTGTCTGACCTCTGCCAGGACGAGAGCATAGAGTTCCTTCTCGGTCACGCGCTGTACATGCGAGCGATTCACGGTGGCAAGAAAAAAGACGACATGATCGACAGCGAGAAGATTGCGCGACTGATGCGTGGCGGCACGTTCCCAATGGGTTATGTGTACCCACGTGAGATGCGAGCCCCCCGTGACCTGGTCCGGCGCAGAATGTTTCTCGTTCGTCGGCGTAGTGAACTGTTGCAGCATGTGCAGCTGATCAACCAACAGTACAACCACGATCCATTCGAGAAGATGATCAAGTTTGCTGCTAACCGCAACGTGCTCGATCGCTTTGAAGGAGACAGCGCGCGGCTGAGCGTGGCAGCCGATCTGGAGATGGTCGGCCACTACGACCAGCTTCTGAACCAGCTGGAGACCAACCTGCTGCGGCAGGCCACTCGCCACGACCCTCAGGCGTGCTCACTGCTGCGAACGATCCCCGGTATCGGCAGGATACTCTCACTCGTGTTGTTGTACGAGATTCACACAATTGACCGGTTCCCCAACGTCGGAGACTTCCTGTCGTATTCCCGGCTGGTGACGCCGAAGCAGACCAGTGACGGGAAAGTCACGGGACAGGGTGGCTCGAAGATCGGCAATGTGCACTTGAAGTGGGCCTTCGGCGAGGCCGTGCTGATGATGCTCCGTTACAGCGATGAGGCCAAAGCATTTCTCAAGCGCAAGGAGAAGAAACATGGCAAGTCACGAGCCATGACAATGCTCGGGCGGAAGATTGCCCGGGCCGTGTATTACATGCTCAAGCGAAAGGAGCCGTTTGATACGTTGACGTTTTTCGCCAGCTGACACGGGGCCGGCGGTGGAGCCCGCATGACGAACTCAGGTCGCGATGAGCCAGGCATTCGCTGAGAGACTTCCCTCAGGCCCGGCTGCGAACCTGCTCTGGCGGATTGGACCGCCGTCGGTGCCCGTACCAACCGAACACGATGCGAATGAAGAGGAAGGATTTGAAACGGCGTGATTGCCCCTGACCCGAGCCCCGACGAACTGAGACTCCCATCCTCATCCATGCAGGGACTCATGGGATGAACTTCCGGTATGAATGGAGGGTGTTCAGGGAAACGGTGAGCTTCTACGGCGTGACCGACGCGACCAGTCTCGTGCCGGTCGGGGCCGACCGTCAGATAGGGGTATGGTGCATCCGCCAGTCTGGATGATGAAACCACAAGCGAAGCAAACGAGCAATCTGACGGCCGCTATAGTCCTGAGTCTTCTCGCCCAAACCCGTTATCCGCCAGGCATTGAGTGCTTCGAGGGATCACAGCCGAATTGTGATTGCTGGAGGCGAGTCAAAAAAGGCAAAACAATCGGGGCGAGGAGCGTGCGCTCTCTTGACATCGGAGGCCATATAGGGGTTCGTCGCTCAAGAAATCAGACTTGCCACCCAGGGTGGCAGGCAGCGCATTCCCGACAATCCTCAGGATGATATCGACCCTCCTGCGAATTGTCATTGCGCTGCTGTTCAGCTCATCCAGTCGTCATAATTGCCGCCGGATCGGTCGATTCTCACAAGGATGCGGAGCGAACGGAATGTTGCTCCCGGCCGATACCCACTCGCGGAGAGATGCAGGATGCGTTCACTCACCCCGGTCGCCGTTTACGTCGTAGCTATACTCACGTTTCACAGTCGCAGCTACGCTCAACTGAATCCAGTTGCCCCAGAAGATACCTCCACAGTCTCTTCGACCGCCACGTCGCAATATCATGGCGTCAACGGCTACGATCAGTTTCGGCAGTATCCTGATCCCGGATGTCCGGGGTCACCTGCCTACGGATTCAAGCACTTTCCATCGCCGACGCCATCTTACACAACGTGGCACCGTCCCAAATCGTCGACATGGACGCGAGGCGTTCGTTGCGTTCCTCAAAAATTTCGACCACGTGGATTTGGCAACCTGTTTGCTCGGCCATGTGACCCGTTTCGCATGGAATACACTCCGTACTCGGTGACGGAAAACGCGTCGAAGTACGGCCCCAGCTACATCCTGAACCAGCCGGATCAACGCTGCCAGGATTGTGGCCATTGAGTACCCCGCTGGGATCTGCCCAATAGCGGCTGGCCCGCGCGGAGCTGCGAACGCCATGTCGTCTTTCGGTGCGATCGGCCTCAGTTGCGTTTGCACCTGTAGCGAAACCCGTTACTGATGCGTACGGTTCGCAAACGCTGGCTCACGAAAGGATTTCGTGTACGACTCGACCATGCACGTCCGTCAGTCGGAAATCCCGGCCGGCGTGACGGTAGGTGAGGCGTTCATGATCAATTCCCAGTTGATGCAGAATCGTGGCTTGAAGATCGTGCACATTCACTTCGTTTTCTGCTACGTGATCGCCCAGCTCGTCGCTGCTGCCGAACACCATGCCACCCTTGATGCCCGCTCCGGCGAGCCATGAGGTGTAGACTCGCGAGTGATGCCCGCGGCCATCGGTTCCCGGCGATTGAACGAACGGTCCGCGGCCGAACTCCGTCGTAAACACGACAAGAGTGTCGTCCAGCATTCCCCGTGCTTTCAGGTCCTTTAGAAGCGCCGCAATTGGCTGGTCGACATTTCTTGCCAATCGATCATATTTTGTGAGCTCTGCGTGAGCATCCCAGTTGCGATCGACACTGCTGTCCCCGTCAATCAGTTCGACAAAACGCACTCCCCGTTCGGCCATGCGTCGAGCTACTAGGCACTGCCAGGCAAAGCCCGACGTGTCACCGGGCTCCAAACCGTAAAGGTTCAACGTCGATTTCGATTCCTGGTGCAGGTCGAACACATCCGGTGCCGCCAGCTGCATGCCAGCGGCCGTTTCGAAGGATTTGATGCGAGCGGTCAGTTGCGAATCACCGTCGCGTTCTTTCAGGTGTTGCTGGTTGAAGTAGTTCAGCATGTCCAGTTCCGTCCGCTGCAATCCGCTGGTTCGTGCGCGACGGTGCATGTTCGCAATTGGCTCCGGACCGGGAATGACTCGTGTTCCCTGATGCATAGCCGGCAGGAAATCCGAACCCCAGACCTGACCGCCTGCATAGGGCAGTCCCGGCGAAACGACCATGAACGCAGGCAGGTTGGCATTTTCTGTTCCCAGGCCATAGCTCACCCACGAACCCATGCTGGGACGGTTAAAAGTTGCCGAACCTGTATGGATGCCTATCGTGGCGCCAAAGTGGTCGCCGTTGATGTTGGTCATGGAACGAATCATGCAGATGTCATCGATGACACCGCCGATGTACGGAAACAGATCACTGACTTCAGTTCCGCTCTCACCGTAGGGGCGGTATTTCCAGCCGGTCCCTTTGTAGAATGATCCGGGCCTGCGTTCTGTGTCATGGCGGGCATTCAGCACCGGGCGCGGATCAAACGTATCCACGTGAGAGACCCCGCCTGTCATAAACAGAAAAATGACGCGCTTCGCTTTGGGCGTGAAGGGTGTCGTCGCCGGAGTCTGTGATGCGGTGCGACCGGTTCGCGGAGTGTCGGCCATCAGCTCGGAAAGAAGACCGGGCAGCAGCATCCCACTGCCCGCAAGTGATCGAATCATGCTTCTGCGCGAAGGGGTTTTCATCTGGCTAATCCACAAAAATAAACTCGTTGCTGCACAGCATCGCCCGAATCAGGCTGGCCCATGCGATTTGAGCCTTTCGCTGAGTGCCTTCAGGCAATTGCGCCACAATTCGGTCCAGGTGCGCTTTCGTTTCTTCAAATTCACGATTCAGGGGACGACGGCCAAAAATGTTCTGGTACGCCCAGTCGATCTGCGCCTCATGTGACTCGGCAGAATCGAGGGCACGTTGCGCGATCAGATGCGATTGTTCATCAATGAACGGAGAGTTCATGAAGTAGAGAGACTGCAGGCTGGTGGTCGTCGGACGTCTTGTGTCGATGTGCAGGTTTCCGTCCGGCCCGTCGAACATTTCGAGGTACGCATTCTTGCGAATTCGTTGGCGAAACAGATAGATGGTCCGCCGTTTGGACGGGAAGTCTCCGATGTAAGGTTCATGCTGGCGAAAGAAATATGTCAGCCGATGCGGTACGGGATGACGACCGCCTGGAGATCGATCCAGCTGATCACTGAAATCCAGAATGGAATCTCGCAACTGTTCTGCATCAAGTCGCTGGCGGTTTCCACGCCACAGGAACACGTTTTGTGGATCAATGGCGGAGCTGGCCCGAATGTCATTGCACGCCAGCCGGTACGTTCGAGAGCTGCCGATCAGACGGTGCAGCTGTTTGATCGACCAGTGTTTCTGGACAAAATACCCGGCCAGGAAGTCAAGCAGTTGCGGGTGAGAAGGTTCCGTCCCCCGAACACCGAAGTCGCTGGGGGTGGCCACCAGTCCGCGGCCAAAATGGTGTGTCCAGACACGATTGGCAATCACCCGAGCTATCAGCGGATTGTCGTCGGCGGTCATCCAGTCAGCCAGTTGCAGTCGGCCACTTCCGCTGACATCGTCAGCAAGCACCTGACCACCAAGAATCTGCGGAAACCCTCGCCGCACAAGCGGGCCCTTGTTCCGGGGATCGCCCTGTTCCTGGACACACACGTCATCGCAGTCACCCTCGCTGACGGCAAATGCAATTGCGGGGTCCGGAAATGTTTCTGCAACCTGACCAATCCGGTCACGTAGGTCGAGTACTTCCTGCCAGGCAACATCGCGGTTGTAGCCCGGGATGTTGATTGGCTTCCTTTGGAAATCTCGATAACGCTCGAAGGCCGCTCGTTCCTGCGTGTGCAATGGCACGAGTTGTTTTCGATAAGAAGCGAGCAGAAGATTCGACGCTTCCTTGCCGATTTGATAGACGAAGTCGCTTCGGTACGGCTTGTGTTCAGCTCCCGCATGTGGGTAGACTGTGCTGTCAAAAATGCCGTACAGAGCGTAATAATCCGCCGTCGGAATCGGGTCGAATTTATGATCGTGGCAGCGAGCACAGCCGATCGACAGACCCAGAAACGTTTTACCAAGATTGTTCAGCGTGTCTTCGATCGTTATATGGCGCTGCCCGTGCGGATTGACTCCAATCCTTCGTGAGATGGCGATGTATCCGGTCGCA
This sequence comes from Fuerstiella sp., assembly GCA_029247265.1. Lineage (GTDB taxonomy): Bacteria > Planctomycetota > Planctomycetia > Planctomycetales > Planctomycetaceae > Fuerstiella. The sequence continues at coordinate 19,278 of JAQWLN010000091.1, read as the reverse complement.
ATCACGTTTTGCCAGCGATGGTCCTCGTTTTCGAAGGGCAAAAGATCTCCTGCGATCTGTTCACGTACGAACTGGTCGTACGGCTTGTCATCGTTGAACGCGTTAATGACATAATTGCGGTATTTGTGTGCCTCCGGTACAGGAAAGTCCGCAGCGTCGCCAGCTGTGTCGGCATATCGGACCAGATCCAGCCAGTGTTGAGCCCACCGTTCGCCATAATGAGGCGATGCCAGCAGGCGTTCGGTCAGCTTCGTGTAAGCCGTCTTCGAACTCTTTGCCGAGGCCCGCTCAAAGTCGGCAACTTCCTGTGGTGTCGGTGGCAGCCCGGTCAGGTTGAACGTGAGACGGCGGATCAATGTTCGCGGGGCAGCTGTTGCGCCTGCGGAAAGTCCCCGTTTCATGTGCTGACGTGCAACGAAAGCATCAATCGGATTTGTGCCCCAGTCGCCGTCAATCTGTGGTATTGATGGTGTTGTTACCGGTTGAAATGACCAGAACGTTCGTTCTTCTGCCGTGATGCCGTGAGCATCCGGCGTGGCTCGCATGGATGGCTGTGCCGGCGGCCAGTGGGCACCGTCCGCAATCCATTTCTCCAGAACCTTAATTTCACCGGGCAGCAACGGTTTTTCCGGCGGCATGGAGATTTCGGTGTGCATTCCGGAAATTACCTGCCACAGCAAGCTGCTGTGGGCGTTACCAGCCACGATGGCTGCCCCGGACTTACCGCCCATGAGCATTGCCTTTAACGAGTCCAGCCGCAGTCCGCCTTCAGCCTTGCGACGATGGCACTCATAGCATCGCTTAGCTAACAGCGGACGAACGCGTGCTTCAAAGAAGTCGTCCTCTGCAGCACCGAGTCCTGCAGGCGCAGGTGCGACGGAGATCAGCAGGACAGTGAGGATCCGAATGCTCATGTGAACGATTGTACGCTCATTAGAGCAGTTACTGAAAACCCAATGGTATCTATTCCCGGTCACTTTGGGTGATCTGCCCAGGGGCGTACCGCCCGTGTATTCGAAGGCTGGAAATCCGATTTTCTCGTTCCCTTCCGACGTGGGTGTTTTTCTGTTCTGAGGGGCAATTATGAAGAAACAGTTTCGGACATGATAACGTGCAGATCCTGAAACTTCGCAAGAAGTTCTGACGCATTGACAGGCTTGGTGACATAGGCTTCGCACCCTCCGCGGAATGCGCGGATGCAGTGTTGAGGGTTGTCCAACGCCGTACTCATGATGACTTTGGTTCCAGCGGAACCATGAACTCCGTGCTGTGCCTCCACAGCTCGGAGTTTCTCGAGCGTCTCGTGACCGTCCATATACTGCATCATGATGTCAAGTGTGACGGCATCATATGGGCGTCCCTCTTCAAGGGCGAGACGGATCGCGTAGATCGCTTCTTCTCCGCTGACTGCGGGGTCACACTCTCCATAATGATGAAGGATGTCGTGCAGGAGCGTCCTGCATAGTCGGTCACCATCCACAAACAGAAACCTCAGACCTCCTTCCACCGGGGCCGAGCCGGCATTATGCAGCGATCGGTTCGTGAGTGTTTCGATGGTTTCCCGAAGTGACCGCGGATCGATCGGCTGAGGGCGATTCAGAATGGCCTCATCCGGTGTGCCCGTTCCGTGGTCGTCATGCCCCGGCAGCCACGGCAGATTCAGCATGACGATCTTGACAGACTCAGTTAACGGAATGTTCCTCTGGTCTTCAATGGTCCGCAACGCATGCGCGACGGCAGCGCCGTCCATGTCCGCAAGCTTCGAATCCATTACAACAACATTGTGTGGATCCGTTTTGTCGAGCGCATTTCGAAACATCTCAAGAGCCTGTATGCCCGTCGATGCGGTGCTGGTGACACCTTGTTCAGCAAGCTGGTTCGAGATGAACTCTCTACTTGCGAGGTCGTCGTCCACAATCAGGAATCTCATGATGTTGCCTTTCTGGTTCTGTTTGGGTTGGATAATTCTCATGGTGTAGCCTTTCAGGGTTTCTTCGGTGTTGGACACTGGACTAAGTCATGACCACCTCTGTCAGTGTCTTCGAAGAATGAGACGCAGCTTCCTGTATCCGTGTGATGATGGCTTTCGCCTGACTGGATGAGCGTCTTCTGATTGCCAGCATCAGACGGAATGCCTGATCGACTTCCTTTCTCCAGCCTCGTACGCCCGCCAGTTCATGCAATTGCTGTGCGTATGCCTCGGACTCCTTCCAACTGTCCGTGGCCAGGTAATCCCGGATCGACACGCACAATTCCTGCCACGCCTCCTGCGTGGTGGATTCCTGATTCATGGGGCGGACACCGTCCGGCTTTCCTGCCCCGGATGTCGATGCCGTATCGGCCATCTTCTCGGTCGCATTCGATGTTGCTGTAGTCAGGCTAAGCGGCAATGTGACGGAGAAAGTACCTCCTTTGCCGGGCACACTTTGAAGATCGATGCGGCCCTTCATCGCCGTGACAAGGCGACGGCAAAGAGTCAGTCCCGTTCCCATTCCTCCGAATGTACGGGCGGTCGAGCTGTCTCCCTGCACAAAGGGCTCAAAGATACGCTCCTGATCCACCTCTGGAATTCCAATGCCGGTGCCGGAAACGTCGATTCGCAGAACGACGCACGCGTCACCCGACTCCTGCACACCGGTCCGTAAGTTCCGCTACCACGACGTGGGCACACGAAAGCCGAATGCGTGGGGGGCTTCATGATATGCATGGTGGCGTCTGGGAATGCTGTTTAGACTGGTACGGCGCAGATTACTATGATCGTTCACCGTTGGTGGACCCGGCCGGTCCTTCATCAGGGCGTTTTCGGGTGCTGCGAGGCGGTTCATGGTTTCGCGATGGCCGGTATGCGCGTTCGGCGTATCGTCGCTTCTTCCATCCGTCCGGTGACGGCGACGGTGTTACGGCGTGGATTCTGGATTTTGGATTTCGACCGGTCATTAACAGCGCAGCGAAAAGCCAGACCCCTTGACGACAGCTAGGCGAACGTTCCATGCAGCTTCACCTGAGCTGAAAATGACCTGGTGTCCTGCGAACCGTTGGCGGAGCACGTCTGAGCCACTGGTCAGGGCACGTTCTCGCACGGAGAGGCCGGTCCTACGGCACATGAAATCGTATTTGATCGCCTTCATTACAAAGAACCGGGTTCCTCAACCTCCGGTGGGCGTCAAATTCCGATACGGGCTTGAGTTGATGCCCGCAGCATTGGAGAATATGTGGTGTTCACCAGATTCGGAATACACTGTCTTTCTTGACCGATGTCTACATCCGAGCGGTAGCTCGTACAACGCACCGAAGGTGCCCTTATGTTGACGATCCAGGGATCCGGACTGAAATTATGCGACGGCGTTGCCCGACGATCTTTTCTGAAGGTCGGTGCTCTTGGAATGGGTGGCGTCAATCTGCCTCAACTGTTGCGGGCGGAATCAGCCGCGGGCATGGGGTCATCGCAGAAATCCGTCATCATGGTTTTTCTGACAGGTGGCCCGCCGCATCAGGATATGGTTGATCTGAAGCCGGATGCGCCTGTCGAGTATCGGGGAGAGTTTTCTCCCATCCGTTCTAACGTCGCCGGGATCGACGTTTGCGAGCACATGCCGCTTCTGGCTCAGCGAATGGACCAGTTGGCCGTGATTCGATCGTTGGTCGGTTCCGAGGGGCGGCACTCAGCGCATCAATGTCTGCACGGGCACCCGACACTCAATCAGCCACCGGGAGGCTGGCCCTGTTTCGGCTCCGCGGTTTCGAAGCTGCAGGGACAGGTGAACGATGAGACTCCAGCCGCGGTTAGTCTTCAACCTCGAATGGGCGGTGCTGGCTGGTCGCAGCCGGGGCAACCAGGTTTTGCCGGAATGCGTCACGCTCCCTTCGCCGCCAATGCTCCGGGGGCGAATGACATGCTCCTGGCAGGCATGACGCAACAGACACTGGCTGATCGTCGCACGCTGCTCGGAAACATCGACTCACTTCGCCGGCAACTGTCCAGCGCAGATGTCATTGACGGAATGGACGCGTTCTACAGACAGGCCTTCGAAATTCTGACGTCTGGCAAGCTGGTTAAGGCTCTGGATGTGGAGGACGAGGATCCGGCCGTTCGAGATCGCTACGGTCGCGGATCAAAGGAGCCAGCGGGGTACGGTGACGCAGGCTGGTTGCGCAATGAAGATTTTCTGGTGGCTCGTCGTCTGGTGGAAGCGGGTGCCCGAGTGGTGACGTTATCATTCGGACGCTGGGACTGGCACGGGCAACCGCATGGCACAAACTTTGATAACGCCCGTGATCATATTCCGGCGCTGGACCAGGCTCTGTCAGGCTTGCTGGACGATCTAAAGGAAAGAGGGCTTGATCAGGACACTTCTGTGGTCGTGTGGGGCGAGTTCGGGCGCACTCCAAAGATTAACCCCAGAGGCGGTCGTGATCATTGGCCACAGGTTGGCTGTGCGCTGCTGGCAGGTGGCGGCATTCGAACTGGCCAGATCATCGGCGAAACCAACGCATTGGCCGAGTATCCCACGAAACGCCCGGTGCACTTTCAGGAAGTATTTGCGACGTTGTACCACAATCTGGGCATCGACATCGATCGGGCCACAATCCCGGATCTGTCGGGACGCCCGCAGTACCTGATCGATCACTCAAAGTATCAACCTCTCCCCGAACTGACATGAAGAACGGTCAGAACTTTCAGCGATGTAAAGTAAGACGCGGCGCTGCAGATTGGCGGTTGGAAGGGGCTGGTTTTTCGTGAACATTAAACCGATCTTGACGTTACGGCATGACAATGCGGTGTACTCCGTGGCCTTCTCTGCAGATGGAGGTCGGCTGGCGTCCGGCAGCCTGGATAAATCGATCGGAATCTGGGAACTGCCGACGGGCACCGAGAAGTATCGTTTGAAGGGACATCGCGAAGCCATCTGCACGGTTGTTTTTCAACACGACGATGCGGTTCTATTATCTGCCAGTCTGGACAAGAGTCTGCGAACCTGGGATCTTGAATCCGGTGAACTCAAGTCGACAATGCCGGGACACCAGGCCTATCTGACGTGTATGGCTGCGTCAGCTGATGAAACGCAGGCTGTCACAGGATCGCACGACAAGCAGTTGATCCTGTGGGACACGGATGCGTCCCGTCAGTTGGCCACCTTACCCGGGCATACGGATCTTATCTCATGTGTCGCCTGGTCGCCTGACGGCAGATCCATTGCGTCTGGTGGCCTAGATTTACTGATTCGAATCTGGGATGCCGAAGCAAAACAGCAGGTCCGTGAAATCGGTCCTCATCCGAAGGCCATTCAGAGCATAGCGTTTTCTCCGGATGGGAAGCAAATCGTTGCCAGTGACGAGTCGCCCGTTGTTCGTCTCTGGGACTTCGAAACCGGAAAGATCGAACGCACATTTGAGGGACATCGTCATTCCGTCAAGACGGTCGCGTTTTCTCCCGACGGCCGCCGACTCGCGTCAGGAGGCGCGGACTCGATAGTGATCGTTCGAGAACTCTCAACGGGACGGACTGAACATACGCTCCAGGGCCACCGCAACACGATCTATGGTCTCAACTGGTCGTTGGACGGCAGGCATTTGGCATCAGCGTCATTTGACAGGACGGTGCGAGTCTGGCAGCTGTAATACGGAAGTTTGTGCGATGCACGGCGCGCCATTGCCACGATGGGTGGTTCGTGACATGGGGACACTTTGTTGCCGCTGCATTTTCAGGGAACTGTGAGTTTACCGGCGGAAACGTCCTGTTAGCTCAGAAGCCAACGTTGTCCGCCCCTTTCAATGCCAGCATCGTGCGTGCTTCTTCGGGTGTTGCGACTTCCAGCGACAGCTCGTCCAGAATACGGCGAATCTTGGTGACCTGTTCTGCATTGCTTTCGGCCAGGACTCCTTTTGACAGATAAAGATTGTCCTCCAGCCCGATGCGGACATGTCCGCCCATCATTGCGCCGTGAGTCACGAATCGTGTCTGGTGACGACCGGCGGCCAGGACGGACCACTGGTAGTCATTCCCAAACAGTTTGTCGGCGATGCGGCGCATGTGCAGCAGGTTCTCCGGATCCGGTCCGATGCCGCCCAGAATGCCAAAGATGGTCTGCACAAAGAACGGTGGTTCAACTAGTCCACGATCTACGAAATGTGCAAGCGTGTACAGGTGACCGACGTCGTAGCATTCAAACTCAAAACGTGTGCCGCAGCCCTTGCCGAGCCGTTCCAGAATCGTTTCGATATCGGTGAAAGTGTTACGAAAGATCCGATCTCGGGAGCCGTCAAGATAGTCTTCTTCCCAATCCTGTTTCCATTCGTTGAACTTCTGAAGGGCTGGATAGAGTCCGAAATTCATGGACCCCATGTTCAATGAACACATCTCAGGCTGGAACGCCAGCGGCCCGGCGATGCGTTCTTCGATGGACATCGTCGCAGCGCCGCCCGTTGTGATGTTGATGACGGCGTCGCAGGAGCGCCGAATCCGGGGCAGAAACTGTCGAAAGACGTCGGGCTCCGGCGTAGGACTGCCGTCAGTGGGATTGCGAGCGTGCAGGTGCAGGATCGCCGCTCCGGATTCGGCCGCACCGATCGCGCTGGCGGCGATCTGGTCGGGAGTGGCCGGCAGATGCGGCGACATCGTTGGTGTGTGTATTGAACCTGTAACAGCGCAGGTGATGATGACTTTCGGCATGATAATTCAGATCCCACTGAATACTGACCAGAAAAATTAGTACTGCCGGCGCGAACCACTTACGCGCAAAAAGCCTGCGCAGAACTTTGCTACGGTCGTTGCTGTTCGCCGACAAGTTTGGCGAGCTTCAACATTGCGGCGTCCCGATTCGCAGTGACTTCATCAATCGTGGCGGAATCGTACTCATGAATGCCTCGACCGGAACCTGGCCCCAGACTGCCCTCGGCAAGCAGTTTCTGAATGGACTCCGGCACAACCGAATCGCTGCGGAGTTCCGGCGCGAGCCTCGTGTAGACCGTGGACCAGATATCGATGCCACCGAAGTCGCAAACGGAAAGTGGACCAGACACAGCCAGACGAAATCCAAGGCTGCCCTGGATCGCCGCATCGATATCCTCGCGACTGGCGATTCCACGCTCGTACAGATCCCAGACCTCACGAATCATTGCCATCTGAACACGGTTCACCACGAAACCTGGAATCTCCGCGTTGACGCGCACGGCCTGCTTACCCAGTTTCCGATGCAGAGCAATAGTCGTCTCAGTGATCTGATCGGTGGTTTCGGAACCTGGAACAATCTCTACCGTTGGTACGATATGCGGCGGATTGAACCAGTGAGTGACAATGGCACGCTGGGGCCTTCGCATCTTGACGCAGGATTCGGAAATGGTGAACGTCGAAGAATTGCTTGCGATGATCGTCGTCTCTGCCACCGCATCTTCGATGCGAGCGAAGAATTCCTGCTTGACCTCGCGTTTCTCGGCAATCGCCTCGACGACGAAATCCGCGTCCGTCGCGGCGGCGGTTTCCGTATCCACCACCACGATGCGATCAAGAATCGGTTCGACATGCTCAGGGTTGATCAGCTCGGCCGTGACGAAGGCGTCCAGGTTTGCGCGGATCCGGCCCTGAGCGGACTCGCGGGCATCCACGCTGGCATCAAAGGCACGCACCTGAAATCCAGCGCTCGCGAATGACTGTGCGATGCCATGGCCCATGCGACCAAGACCGATGACGGCGATTTGCTGGATCTGCTCAAGTTGCATGCGGGCATTGCCTTTATCGTGTTCGATGGGGGTGCGTCTCACGTGTCCAGCATGAGGGCGGATTCAAGAGCCTGTCTCATTGCGTCTGGAATCGGCACTGCCTGGTTGGTCTCTCGGTTCACCCAGACATGGATCATATGGCCCCAGGCCGCCGCTTCGGTTTCGCCGCGCGAGAAAATTCCCACACCGCACTTTACGGAACTGCTGCCAATGCGTTCCACGCGAAATGCTGTCTCCACTTCATCCGGATGCGAAATTGATCGATGGAACGTCAAATGAGTTTCCGCGCCCACCGGAATCAGTGGGCTGTCGGGGAAGCCGGAATGGTGTTCTCGAAAGAACTGGGTAACGGCGGTGTCCATCCACGCATTGTACACCGCATTGTTGACGTGTCCGTAGACATCGTTATCTTTCCAGCGTGTCGTGACCATGCTGAAAATGGAGTAACGCTGGCGGGTTTCAATCAGCTGTGGTTTGGACATTATGCTAAGCCTAATGAACAGCGGTCAGTTTTCAACGATCTCATGAATTGCGAAGTCATGACAGAGCCATTTGAAAGAATCTGCGTCGTGGGATCGGGCTACATGGGAAACCAGATCGCTCTGCAATGCGCAGCGCACGGCTATCAGGTGAATCTGTATGATGTCAGCGAGATGTCGCTTCAGAACGGCAACGATGCATTCCTGAGATTCCTGAGTCGAATGATCGATGATGGATTCGCCACCGCTGATCAACATCAGTCGATTGTCGACCGTGTTTATCGAACAACGGATCTGACAGAGGCTGGGCCCGGTTCCGATTTCGTTCTGGAGGCCATCACTGAGGACATTTCCGTCAAACGGAAAGTGTTCAGCCAGCTTGAAAGCATCTGCCCGGAACACGTGATCTTCGCAACCAACAGTTCTTCGATTCGAGTCTCGCGGATTGAATCGTCGACCGAGCGGACGGACAGAGTATTGAACGCGCATTTCGTGCAGCCAATCTGGAAACATCCCTTCGTCGAACTGATGCGAGGCAGTGAAACTTCGTGCGCGACGATTCGCGCGGTGGAATCTTTCATGAAGTCCATCGGTGTGCTCCCTGTGCTGGTCCGAAAAGAAAGCACCGGGTTCATTTTTAACCGCATCTGGCGAGCCGTGAAGAAAGAGGCGTTGAAGGTTGTGGATCAGGGGATTGCGTCTGTCGAGGACGTGGATCGAACCTGGATGATCCAAATGGAAACTCCCATGGGACCACTTGGCACGATGGACGTCATTGGTCTGGATGTTATACGCGACATTGAGATGGTCTACTTTGATGAATCGGGAGATCCGGCGGATGCGCCACCAAAGGTGCTGTTGGATAAGATTGCGAACGGAGAACTTGGCGAGAAGACGGCGAAAGGATTCTACAGTTATCCGAACCCAGTGTGGCAGCATGCCGATTTTCTGAAGACACCCACACCATGAAGCGCCTCGCTGACAGCGATGAGGTTAAATCTGATCCCTTGGCAACTGCATTCCTGGTGCTGCTGACCGCGCTGTGGTTGCTGGTGGTGATCGCGTTAACGACACCTGAGGCACCAAATGGACATGGAGTTGAGCATGCCACAATCCATGGCATGGATCAGGGCGGCGACGGAACCCAGCGGCATGAGTCACTTCTGTTCACTGGCTGGATGCTCGGTTCGGCGATGATCTGCCTGTTCACCGGATTGCTTGCCTGGGGGACAGTGCGTCGGCCCTTTCAATCGTGCGCATCGGAGCTAAGTCCGACGTCGGGGTCAGTCGGGCGCCAGATGTGGTTTCTTGTTGGTGGCCTGCTGTTCGAAGCGGTGTTTGGAATGCTGTGTTATTCGTACTGGAAATCACTCGCGAATCCGGGAGCGGAATTCTCAGGGGCGTTTCCTCCGGGGTTGTCGTGGATGTTGTTCGGAGTATGGATGTTTCCTGCGTTCTTTATCGTTCTGTACGTGGCGTGTTTTGGGCGATGGATCCTGCCACCAGAGAACGCCCAACGCTTTGAACAGCTTATGGCTGAACGCACAGCTCCGGATACGTCTGAATCATGTGAACTCTAGAATCTCTGTCTCATGTGCATCGCTGCTTCGCTGTAACAAAATATTTGTGCCGACCGGGAAATGGAAAACTATCGCTCACTCATCGTATTGATCTGCGTCGTTGCCTATATGGCAATGTGTATCGGCGTTGGCATCTGGGCGATGCGCCGCACAAAAAGCTCGCATGACTTTTTCATGGCCGGTCGACACCTTGGCGTGATCGTGGCTGGCGTTGCCGTGTTTTCCAGCACGATGAGCGGATGGGGATTTGTGGGTGGACCGGGCCTGGTCTACAAAATGGGGACCAGTTCGTTCTGGATGATCGTCTGCACATCGATGGCGATCACCATTACGTTTTACCTGCTGGGCAAACGCTTACGTCTGCTGGCGGAACTGCGCGATCCGATTTCGCTGCCGGACGCCGTCTATGCGCGGTACGGCAGTCGATCGACCAGCCTGCTGACGGCCGTGGCAATTTTACTCGGAGTGATGGGATACCTTGCCACTCAGATTCTGGCCATGGCCACCGTCCTCCAGAGCATTCTGGAAAATGTGTCGTGGGTGGGATCTCTTTCCCTAGTGACATGTGTGGCGATCAGCAGCACTGTTCTGGTGTTCTACTGTGTGACAGGTGGCATTATCGCTTCGGTCTATACGGATCTTGTCCAGGGAATCATCATGGTCATTGCCGCAGTGCTGATCCTTGTTACGGCGATATTTGCGGTCGACGGTGGACTTTCCGGGATGTCCAGGACAATTCTTGCTGATGATCCGGAAGCCATGAGTCCGTGGGGCACCCTCGGCATGATTGGCTGTCTGTCGTGGTATTTCATTTTCGTACTGGGTGCCTGCGGCCAGCCGCACGTGATCACCAAACTGATGATGACGCGTCGAGTCGAAGACGCTCGACACATGCTGCCGGTGTCGGTGGTCGGATACGGTATTTCGGCACTGTTGTGGATCGGTATCGGTTTAGCCATGCGCGCTTTGGTGCTGCAGGGGATTCACCCGGAACTTGCCAATGCGGACGACGCGGCCTCGGAGTTTCTTCAGAATTACGCCCATCCGCTGCTTTCCGGCGTTGTCTTTGCGGGGTTGCTGGCTGCCATTATGTCCACCGCCGACAGCTTTCTGAATATCGGTGCGGCGGCTGTGGTGCACGACATTCCGCGAGCGGTGCGCGGGCGTTCATTGCACAACGAACTATTCTGGGCGCGAACGGCAACCGTCGTGATTGCTGCGGTGGCTTCTGTATTCGCCCTTTCGTCCGGGGACTTGGTGGCGCTGCTGGGTGCGTTCGGCTGGTCGACATTTGCGGCTGCGATTGTTCCGACTGTTGCCATCGGCTTCAATTGGAAACGTGCGACGCCGGTGGCCTGTAACATCGCCATCGTCTCCGGCCTGCTGATTAACTTCGGCCTGAAGCTCTTCGGCATTACATTGCCCCACGCGTTTCATGGCGGTGCGTTTTCGCTACTGGTGTCGCTGACGCTCTTTTTTGGAGTGTCAATGATCTCTGCCCGGAAATCGATTCCCGCCGACATTGAGACGGTTATGGATCTGTAGGTGTGCGGAACACGGTGCCAACTGGATCACTCGAGCGTTCCGCATAGGCTGCGGGCGTCCGGCTGGGACTCACTCTTCTCTTCGATGCAACCAGACGTCGCGAAGAGTTCGACGCATAATCTTGTTTGAAGCGGTTCGGGGCAGCTTGTCCATCACCACGACTTCGTGGATTCGGAATAGCGGATTGAGATGTGACTTAACCAGCGTTTGCATCTGGTGCTGAAGCTCCGCTGGCTGCGCGAGTCTTGCAGCGTTGGCGCCCACGAAGATCAACAGTCGGGCCGGACCGCCTTCCGACGGAGCGACGGCGACTGCAGCAACTTCTCGAATTCCCGGCACGTCGGCGACCGTTCGCTCGATATCCGCTGTACCAACTTTAATGCCACCCAGATTCATGGTGTCGTCGGTACGGCCCAGAGCTCTGTAGTAACCGATGCACGGCGGCCGCTCCTGGCCATTCTGCTGCGGATTGTCAATCTGGTTCGCGCTGATACGCTGCATCCGGTCGCCGTGTTGCCGGAGCAGTTGGCCATCGGGAGCGGTCGGAGCGTCGGCATAGTATACGCTGTGGTGATCCTGATCGATCAGGCGACGCGACAGTCCCAGGGCCGGGGGAACCAGGTACACCTCGCCCACGTCTGCAGATTCGCCGTGCTGGTCCAGGGTGACAATCGCGCTGCCCAGCGCCGGTGAGCTGAACATTGCGGGGAGGTTTGGCTGCACCACCGTGCTGGTCATGTACCCGCCACCGATTTCCGTTCCGCCGCAGTATTCGATGATGGGCCGGCCACCGGCCGTTTCACTCAACCAACGCATGTCAGCGGGGTTCGAGCACTCGCCAGTGGAACTGAACACCCTGATCGCTGACCAGTCCACGGAGGCGAGACAATTCGATTCGCGCCACGAACGAACAAGACTCGGGACGACACCCAGCATGTTGACGCGGGCGGTCTGCACAAATCGGCCAAATGCGATCTCGCCGGGAGCACCGTCATACAGTGCGATTGTGCCCCGGTTGATGAGCGTTGCGTAGATCAGCCATGGGCCCATCATCCAGCCCAGGTTCGTCGGCCATGCAATTACCTCACCGGCATGAATGTCCTGATGAAAGAGCCCATCTGCCGCCGCCTTTATGGGCGTGCTGTGGTCCCAGATGATCGCTTTTGGCGTTCCCGTTGTTCCCGAGGAAAACAGAATGTTCATGGCCGTGTCCGGTGGCCCATTGACAACGATGTCTGATGCGTCGTCGCTGAGCAGTTGCGGCCAGGCGATGTCGATGTCACGCAGCAGTTGCGATGACTGAGCAACGGTTGCACCGGCGCGCTCGACAATAATTGCCATCGGGCCGTCAGCTTCGACGACTCTTGGATACACGGGAATCTGCTTGTCGCCACGCTGTGCAGACATCACCGTAAAGACTGCCGTGGCTCGACCGATGGTCAGTCGGGAGCGGACTTCGTCTGCAGAGAAACTGTCTGCAATTGACACCACCGTGCAGCCGGCCAGCACGATTCCAAGGTAAATGGCGACCGATTCAGCCGTCATGGGCAGGAAGACCGCGACCGCCTCTCTTTGCTTAATTCCGTGTGCCAGTAGTCCTCGGGCAACACGATTGGACAGTGCCCGCAATTCCGCGTAAGTAAATTTACGAATGGAACCGTCCGGGCGACCCTCAATTATCGCGCAGCAATCCGCCGCACTCGTGAAGCAGCTTTCGGCAATGTTCATACTGGCGTCAACCAGCCAGTCGGCTGCCGCCGGTCCCTGTGTAAGATCAAGCACCTGCTGCGGTGGCCGGTCAAAACGAATATCCAGACTCTTCAACACATAGGTCCAGAACCGGTCCGGCTGCGTGATGGACCACTCGTACAGCTGTTCGTAGGTATCGAAAGCATGGATCTTCATCGCCTCCGCGATGTGAGACCTTTCAACCGTCTGTTCATCAGGGCACCAAATCGGCAGCGACAGGGTGTCGAGCAATGGATTACCACCGCGGTCATTCGACATTAAGCGGACTCGATTCAAGCGACTGAATTGTCCGCCAGGGATTGCGGCGGCATGGCCACAAAAGCAGACAGGGAATCGGAATATTCACACCATGGGCAGATCAAAGACGGTGCTCCAGAAAATCATACAGACGCGTGACCGCGGCTCATATTCCCCGAGAACCAGATTTTACCTACTTGAGGGAACAGAGCATCCTTGGGATTGAATGCAACAACATCACCGGTTTCAAATTTCTAAACCCATCCATGAAGCGACAGGTCGTCTGTGCTGGATGATTGGGGTCGATGCGCGAATCAAAGCATGTAATAAACAACGCCAGTGGATGCTGGCCGGCGACGAGCGTTTCAAAGAGCTTTTTCTATCTGCTGAACGAATCTGACTGAAACCTGTGTATTCCGTCAACCAGTTCTTGCAACGCTTCGTTTCCGCTGGTTCCTGACATTTGTCCCGCCGCGGGAGACGAATCGGAAGCGGAGGGATTGTGTTGTGATTTTTCTATCGGACTTCAACGAAGCGAAGCCCCCGAACGACCAAGTCGGCGATTGATACGCAAAATGTTTGCCCAGTAGTTGTAGAAGTGAGAAACATAGCCCTCGGATTTAAGCAGCCGATCAATCAGCTGATCGCGTTTGCTTTTGTCGTCGCTCTGCATGAACGCCTGAGCTTCAGCGCCTGTGGGAATGCGACCCACGGCAGCCAGATAAATACGGCGGACAAACTGTTCGTCGTTGATCCGTGCATTGGGTTCAATCTTTTGCTCAGCAAGCATCGCGTCGACAAGTTTGTCGATTTTCCGCGATTGAGCGGACGTATCCTGGATTCCGGCATTTGCCAGGCTGGAACAGAACGTCGCTGCCAGGAGGATGACGGAGAAAGCGCATGATTCGGACGTCTTCATTGTTTGATTCCAGTGAAGGCAGGTCATCGGGCAAGCACGCTGGCGAACTGGGAAGGTGGAAGCTGAAGAGCCCGACAGGGAATCGGGGAGGGGGGCTTCAGCAATTCACCATAGGGTCTGTCCCGCGAAAATGCAATGTTTTGAAAAGTAACGGTGCGTGACACCCCGCCACCTATTCGCCCCATTGCGGACGAAATCAGAACCGCTCTACTTCGTCAACGTCGTCATGAAGTGGTGTGTCGGTGGACGATTGAAAGCATTTGAATGCCGAACGGCGTAGAAGTCACAGGTACTTCAGTCTATTCTGTGAAAGCGAAATCGTCGATTCGCTTATTTCCCAGTTCGCACACATTAATTGCGCTGTGCGGGATTTCGAGTGATGGCAAGCAACATTAATGAGGTCACGGTTATGCGAATTTCGTCGTTCTCTGCTTTCGGGCTGTGGCTGAGCTTTGGCTTGCCTTCCCTGCTCATGGGCTACGGGGCTGCAGAGGTTGTGGCGCAGGAACGTCCCAACATCGTCTTCTTTTTCAGTGACGATCTGACCACGCAGGCGATCTCGGCATATCGTTACGGACTTGAGTTACCGCCGACACCGAATATTGATCGTTTGGCGGAAGAGGGCATGCTGTTCGAAAATAGTTTTTGCGGCAACAGCATCTGCACACCATCACGGTGCACGGTGATGACCGGACTCCACAGTCACAAAAACGGCATCGTCAATCTTTCCGGAGCTCTTGATCCGCGGCGGCCGACATGGCCTAAGACGCTGCAAAAAGGCGGCTACTCAACAGCGATTTTCGGTAAGTGGCACATGAAGACGAAGCCGACAGGCTTCGATGAGTGGGCAGTCCTTAGCGGGCAGGGGAGCTACTATAACCCGGACTTCTTTTTCTCCGACGGCGAAGGCCGCCGCATCGAAGGACACTCGACCGACGTTGTGACGGACCTGGCACTCGACTGGCTCGGTCGGCGAGACGAATCGAAACCTTTCGCGTTGATGGTGCAGCACAAGGCACCACACCGAAACTGGAAACCGAGTCTCCGTGAGCTTGAGCTCTACGGCGACATCGAGTTTCCCGAACCTCCCTCGCTGTTTGATGACTACGATGGGCGAGTCGCTGCAGCATCGCACAAGATGGGCATCGACGGACACATGCGAATGGCGTCGGATTTGATGTTGTTCAGCACCGAAAAGGATCTGGGCGTCATCAATCGGTTTACGCCGGAACAGCGACACGGCTACGTGGCAGCGTTCGAAAAAGAGAACGCGGCGTTTCTGGCGGATCCACCGATTGGCAGGGAGCTTGTGCGATGGAAATATCAACGTTACATGAAGAACTATCTCCGGTGTGTTGCCGGCGTGGATTGCAACGTGGGCCGAGTTCTTGACCAGCTGGACAAGGCCGGGCTGAGCAAAAATACGATCGTCGTCTATTGTGCCGACCAGGGATTCTATCTCGGCGAGCACGGCTGGTTCGACAAGCGATGGGCGTACGAAGAGTCGTTGAAAATGCCCCTCATCGTTCGTTGGCCGGGCAAGGTGAAACCTGGCACTCGTTGTGCCGCGATGGTACAGAACATCGACTATGCGCCAACGATGCTGGAGGCAGCTGGGTTGTCCACGAACTGGGATGTGCACGGAATCAGTCTGATGCCACTGCTGACGCAGGGCGGGGCAACTCCGAATGGATGGCGGGATACCATTTACTACCGCTACATGGACGGCGGGCACGGGGTTGCACAACACAGCGCGATTCGGACGAACGACTTCAAGCTGCTCCATTTTGATCGTCCGCGGAACGAAGCGGAAGAGAAGAGCCGTTGGGAGCTATACGATCTCAGGAATGATCCGCAGGAAATGAACAACCTCGCCGACAACACGATTCACGCACAGAAACTCAAGTCAATGCAGGCCCGTTTCCAGACGACGCGTGAGTTTTACGACGACACGAATGAGGATATCTGGCAGCGAGGAGCTGGCAAGCGGTACCCGCCGGAGACATACATTCGGCCGCCAAGGAAGCGGTGAGCGATCTGTTTGGACATGGCCGCGTTGGTTCATTGCATTGACGGTACATCCAACGCACTCTTCACCGAAATTCCTACTACCTACCGCTGACGCCAGCTGCCCAATTGTGGTGCTCCTGGTGGAAGGACCCTTTACGTGAGTTTGGGAGAATTGGTCACCCATGTGCGAAATTCATCAGCTGGGTCATACGTTTGGCTGAGCTTCTCCGCTATTTGGTGAGGATTGCCTGACCGAGCAGAACCGTCGAATCCGCAGCGTGATCACTCGGTACGATTCAACGACGGTCTGCTAGCGCCGCAAGTCGGCTATAATGGACAGATGCCTCAAGACCACGCTGAACAGATCTGCCCGTTGTGCCGAAACTCCGATGCGATGCTATTCGACCGGAATCATCGTGAGTATTTCCGTTGCTCGAAATGCCATTTGGTTTTTGTGCCTCCACATTATTTTCTGTCGCCGGACGAGGAAAGGGCGCATTATGACCGTCACGAGAATTCGCCCGAGGATCCTGCCTATCGACGCTTTCTGGGGCGACTCTTTGAGCCGGTGGGGGATCGTTTGACGCCTCACAGCCAGGGCCTTGACTTCGGTTCGGGACCAGGGCCGACACTGTCCGTCATGTTCGAAGAGGCAGGGCATTTGATGGAACTCTACGACCCGTTCTATGCACCAGACCTTAAGCCGCTGGAACGAGAGTACGACTTTGTCACGGCTTCGGAGGTGGTCGAACATCTGCATCATCCGCGACGGGAGCTGGATCGGCTGTGGGAGTGTGTCAAACCGAATGGGTTGCTTGGCATCATGACTAAACGCGTGATTGACCGGAAGGCGTTTTCACGCTGGCACTATAAGAATGATCCAACGCACGTCAGCTTCTTCTCGATCGAAACGTTTCGCTGGCTGGCGGATCAGTGGCAGGCGACGTTTTCGATATTTGGAGCAGACGTTGTACTGTTCAGGAAACGCAGTGACACCGCCAATCTTGCGATGTCGACAAGCAAGTAGTCCAGCACGCTGGGGATCAGCTTCCAGCTTTCAGCCACGCCGGTGAGGCGTTCCTGCCGGCCTTGATGTCCGAAGAACAGGTCGTTCAGTCACACTCTGCGTTCAGCATTGAACATGCGAATTTCGCCGTCTCGGATTGATCGATCATTCACTCATGTCGTTTTGCTTCATCGCCCGCCGCCGACGCTTCGAAATCCGGCTTGAGAGCCAGCGCCAGCGATCGGAAGTTCTTCACGCGGTGCAGCGTGATCATGTTGGAATCGTGGTTGTTATAGGGAAGCTTCGCTTTGCCCGAGGCGATGCCGGAATTCCAAGTGTAGTCGCGATACAGATCGGACGCGCCGATGCTGCTGCGTGACAGCACCAGCAGGTCGTCTCCAACAACGACCTGTGACGCATAGTGAAATGACTCAAGCGGGTTTTTGCTCATCGCCACACAACCAGCTTGAAACCAGTTGAGGCCATCAATGCTGTAGTTGAGCATCAAGATGCGCCTCATGTTCCCTGGCGTCCCGGAAAATCCGCGGTCGGCGAGCGGAACTGGAGGCTGATACGGATCGAGCGCGATCGTGCTGCACGTCCAGTAAAGGCCGGACTTTTCGTCGAAGATGATCTTGAATTTGTTCTGCCCGCCCGGCATGGGATAGAACTGTACGAAGCGGTATTTCATGTTCTGGCCATCGTCTTCCAGCTTGCACACCGAGGTCATACCGGCCGTCAGTTGCACGTCGATACGAGTGCGCAGCAGAACGAATAACTCGCCGCGAATCTCGATGACGTTGCCTTCAAGAAACCAGTTGCCGCCCGAGTCGCGCCCGTCTTTCTTCGTCGCGGCGCCGCGTGTCAGTGACGGCGTGTCACGAGGCGGCTCGACCTTGTTCGACATTCGCCACGCCGCCGGATCGAGCAGGTCTTTGGACAGATCGCCCGCCATCACCAGTGACGCTGAACCACGATTCATGTCTTCAAAAGCCCGGTAGACGAATCCGTCTTTGACATGCACCGGTGTGGCCGAGCCGTGATAGCGCGAATCGCCAAACAACGTCACTGGCTTCGACCATGTCCTGCCGTCATCAGGCGAGCGAATGATGCGAATGTCTCTCTTGTGCGGATCGTTGCCGATCATGTGCAACGCGTCGTTCGCGTAGAACAGCGAACCCCAGGTGATGCCATTAGTCGAGATCTGTTGCCACGTCTTTCCGCCGTTGTCGCTGGCTTTGATCTTGCAGTGGTTGGGATAGTCGATGCCGCCCTCGTCACCAGACGTGGGCCGCTTGAGCCACAATTCCATCGAGGCAATCAGCCGCCCCGACGGCAACTGCAAAATGTCGGGCGTTCCGACACACACCGCCTTTACCGGATCCTCCAGATCACGAACTTTGTGAACCACGACGTACTGCTGTGCGAGCGGATCCGCTCCACGAACCGTGCAGGAAAACAGCACGCAGACGACAGAAATCAACAGAGCGATCAGCTTCATTGGGTCTCTTCTTGTTTTACGAGGATGATTCTGTCGCAGAGTACTTGATGTTCGCCGGTGCCACCATAGATGGAACCGGTGAACTTGAGGGACACCCATCCTTCCCAACGATTGGTCTCACCGGGAAAGTAGAGCTGCGAGCCGACCTGAAGATTCGTCGCCCAGCTACGACCGAACCAGATCACGCTGTCATCGGTCGTAATGTTAATTTCGCCGAGGCGGTAAAGACGGTACTTCCCCGGAGTGATCTGATCGCGAGTGATTTCAAGACGCGGACCGTGCGTAACGATGCTCGGCACACGTGATTTCCACTCGCTGAACCCGCAACGAAACGGCATCTGTGGCTGACCAATCACGGCGGCTGTGCCAAAGGCCGCGTCGAGCTCTTTGACGCTGCGTTTCTTCTCGCCGCGGGCGTTGTTTCGAGCGAGGAAGGTGCGGATACGGTCGCGGTCGATACCGTCGAATTCCAGCGGCAAGGGCTTCTCGCCGCCCGCGTCGATGAGGGTGACCATGTGGGAGACGAGTGGCTCGCC
>JAQWLN010000081.1 GCA_029247265.1 Fuerstiella sp. | reverse complement strand
GTTTATTCTTCGGTCGCTGGGCTCCGTTCTTAACAATTCACGACTGCCGGACCCGGTCATTCAGGCTCTGGGCATCTGGTCACACGTAGCTGGTCAGCTGGCCAACGCAGCGCCTTCGCCGCTGGCTCTTGTGACATCCGTTATTCACCGCATCGGCGCTTACTACCCAACCGGCGGCATCGCAACGATTGCGAAAACCCTGTTCGATGCAGCGGTCGGGGCAGGTGTTGAATTCCGCTTCAGCACCAAAGTTCAACGCATTTGCTGCGAAAACCGTACAGTCACCGGAGTCGAACTGCACACTGAAACAATGCCGGCCGACGTGGTGGTGTCAAACGTCGGACTTGCCACTTACACCACACTGCTGGACGACGGTGGCCAGGCGGCGTTGACAAAACGCACACGTCGATACTTCGACCGACTTTTGCTGCAGTCACCGGGCATCTGTGCGTATCTCGCCGTCAGGGGACAAACGGAACCACCGTATCTGCGTTTCCGGCTGCATGACGAACCCGACGGTTGCCGACTACTGATTACTCCCGGCGTCATCGACCAGTCACTCGAACGTAACGGCTGGTATCCTGCGCGCCTGATCGCCCCGATGGCTCAGTCACGTGCTGAATCCGGCGGCGAACAGGGACAGCGTGATTTTCTAAGCCGAATCGTCGAATCGGAGAAATGGTGGCGCGAACCGTTCAGTGAAGTGCGCGTGTTGCAGACACGCATTCCGAATGAATGGGGGAGCTACTTCAGCCTCCATAAGAACAGCATGAATCCCGTTATGACGTCACGCTTCATGCTGGCCGGACGAGTCGCGCACCAGAGCCCCTGGATCCGAAACCTGCACGTTGCAGGTAGCGCAACTCATCCCGGCCAGTGGGTGAGTTTCTGCGCTGTTTCCGGAATCCTTGCCGCCGATCGCGTGTTGTCTGACGCAGGAGTCCAAGCGTGAACGACGTGACTCCACTTTTGGCGACGAACAGCGTAAGGCTAAACAACGGAGAACATCTGCGGATTGCCCGCCTGGGTCAGGGGCCGCCAATCGTCTTTCTGCATGGTTACCCGGAAACTCTTCAGATCTGGAGTCAGTTGGCGCCATTTCTGACAGATCGCTTCGAAGTGATCGCGTTTGACTGGCCTGGCATGGGCTGCAGCGACGAGTGGTCGGGGGGAGCAACGCCGCAACTGAAGGCGAAGCGCCTGCTCGCGATCCTTGACGAGCTGGGGGTCCAGCAGCCGACGATTGTGGGCCTGGACATGGGTGGCCAGCCAGCACTGGCGTTTGCGTCAATGTTTGCCGATCGCATCAGCCGGCTGGTCGTCATGAACTCACTCGTGTTTGGTGACGAACCGACATCGTGGGAAATCCGATTGCTGCGCAGCTTTGGATTCAATCGCTTTGCCCTGCAAAGACTACCGGGCCTCATCTTCCGGCGTGCCGAACGAACATTTCTGCCGCGCGGTCATCAACTTGATGCACAGCTTCGAAGTGACTTTCAAACCACGTTTTCGTCGTTGAAAGTGCGACGATTCATCAGCAAGATGTGTGCTGGCTACCAGGGCACGCTGCATCAGTTGCCAGCCCTCTATCGAACGATTTGCTGCCCCACATCGATACTCTGGGCAGAACTGGATGCACACTTTCCCGTTGTCCACGCCACACGGCTGAGTCAAACGATTGCCGGTTCGACATTGCAGATCATTCCCGGTGGCACACACTGGATGCCACTGACCCACCCCGAATTACTGGCAGATCTCATCTCCACCGATTGCTAACCATACAGCTGCGAACGGGGTTAATTCTTCGCTGTTCCTATCACAACGGTTTATGGCTTCGACTATCCATCACGGCCGTCTGAAATCCGTGAATCGTGTTATCACGCAGTTTCACCGCACCAACGTCTGCGCCAATGCGAATGCCCGACCGCTGCATGGGCTGTCGGGCTTCCACAATTTCGTTTCCAAAGACACGGATGTCCTTCGTCCGGCCTGTGATGTCAATGCCCACGCCGTCCGCGCCGCCACTGTTCACGATTCGGTTGTTTTCAATGAGATTTCGATTGGCCCAGAAGTCGACGCCTCGCGCATCATCGCGGAACAGAATGCCGATTTTCCCACTGTTTGATATCCGGTTGTTACGCATCACGTTATCGGTGTCCGAGTGGCCAATTGAAATCCCGTAGCTGCGGTTACCGTCGATGTCGTTATCTTCGGCAAGGCCGTATTTGACTCCCCAGCACCAGAACAGGCCGAGGTTGTTGCGGTGCAGTTTGTTACCGCGGATCAGCGGCCGCTGAGAACCGGATCCCGGGTGAACGCCAAGATCGGCATTGTCGTGGCTATGGCAATTTTCAACGACAACGTCATGACAGATTTGAAAACTTATGCCATCGCCGTTGTAGTTCCGAGTCGTCACGTTGCGAAACGTGTATCGATTACAGTCCTGCAGAAAAACACATCCGCCGTAATTGCCGTTCAGGTTTGTACAATTCGCCCTGTTGCCGTCCAGTGTCAGTTTTTCAATCAAGACATCCGATGTATATTCGCTGGTGAGCAGCGGGAACAACGACGAGCACGTGGGCTTGCCACTGAGCCACAGGTTCTTACGAAGTCCGTCACTAAGTTTGAACCGATTGCCGGCACGCGCCAGCAGCGTGCGCTTGATCACGATACTACTGCCATTGTCCGCATTCTTCGCCACCAGAGTAATACCGTCGCCCACCTTGAAGCCGCCCGGTTTTTCAAGTGTAATTTCCTGATCGTACCAATCGGAGTCGGCAGACAATGGAATTGTCTCCGAGGCCGTACGAGTTATCACGGTATCATCTCCGCTGCCGAGCAGGCGGATCTTTGACGGCAGGTGCACAGCATTTCGGAACGTAAATACCCCTGGCAATAACTGCACCGTGCCACCACCAAGACGTGCAACGTAATCCACCGCAGCCTGAATCACTTTGTCGTCGGTCCCCATCAGATCGCCGGCTTTCGTACCGACCGTCAAAGTTAAACGCTGTTTCCAGTCAGGTTCAAAGCGTTCGTCACCGTCCGTCGCCTTTGGATTTGTGACAGGGGGACGATCGTCACCGAAACTGCGGGGCAGGGCACCGGCCAGAGCAACTGCAGCGGTACTCAGAAAAGATCGACGTTTCCAGCTTGGCATGATTAGAGTCCTTCGGAAGTAGTTGTTCGCAGTCTAATCGTTACTGTTGTCGTTCGGCCCACGATCTTCCCGGTCGATCGACTCGAAAGCTGACCAGGCGAGTGCCATCCACTTCAGTCACATAAATCGTGCGACCATCAGGCCCACCGAAACAAAGATTCGAGGGCTTTGTGCCGAGCACGTTGATTTCCTGAAGGATCTTTCCCTGAGGCGTCATCTTGACGACTGTGCCTTTTCCGTGGCGAGTAATGTAGAGATTGCCATCAACGTCGCATCTCATGCCGTCGAATCCGTGGTCTTCGAACCGGCGAATCAGACGTTTGTTCTTCAGCAGACGTTCGCGGGAAATGTCGAAGGCCCATACGTTGCGCTGCACGGATTCATTGACGTACAGCGTCCTGCCGTCGGGACTGACTTCAACTCCGTTGGTGGTGCCCATGTCCGGTGCAAGTAGAATCGTACTTCCATCGGCGTCAATTCGCCACAGCTGTCCCGTGCCATCCTTCCACGCCGGATCACTGGCATACAAGGTTCCATCAGGTGCCATCGAAATATCGTTGGGCTGATTCATTTTGTCGTTGTGAGCAAACGTCGTAATTTCCCGAGTCGCGGCGTTCACCTTCAGAATGTTGTGCTGCGGATAATCTGCGACGAAGAAGTTGCCGTCTTTGTCAAAGCGAATACCGTTGCCGATGCTGCCGGCTGGCAACGTCACGAAAATTTCTGCAGACCCGTTCGGACTTACTCGACCAATCGTCCCCTGTTTCCGAAAATTGACGGCGAAAACATTGCCACCGGCATCACATGCAGGACCTTCGATGCCTGGCGTAAATTCGCCTGGTTGTGTCACGGGGCGAGCCGTCCACAGCGGCTCATCCGGTGCAATGACGATGTCCGCAGACGCTCCGAACTTCGCCGGAAGAGGGATGTTTGCGAACCCGGCGTCACTTCCGGTACGTCGCTGCCAGCGGCCCCGCAGTGGAAATGAGTCAAAACGATTATCCGTTGTCGACGAAATCTCAGGTACGGCATGAAGTGCGTGCTGCTCTGCCCCATGCAGTCGCAGCACAAGCAGATTCGCGTCATCCGGGTATATCACATCCTGAGGAAGGACCAGTTCGACTGTCTTCCCGTCACTGACTTTGCGAGCGAACGACTTGTGACCATTAAACCACGCGTTGACTTCGGCACCACCTGAGTTCAGAGTCAGCTTCAGACTGGTTTTCGTTCCGACCCAGTCTGCCGGCAGTCGGACGGCACAGCGGTACCAGACCTCTGCAGTTTCAACCGGCAAATCGAAGTCAGCAGAACTCGGCACCTCAACAATCGACCAGTGATCGGGTGCTGGTAATGCGGAAGAAGTGACTCCCGCGGCCCAGCAGATTCCGTTGTACAGCAGTCTCTTGAATTCACCGTTATCGAAATCATCCACATGTCCCATCGATGAATAAAACGACCGACCACCATCTGCACGAGTAAATGTCCAGCTCACAGGTTCCCGTGGTGCGCCCTCAACCACCCCCGTCGTCAGCACCGTTGCCCCCTGCTGCAGCGGTGAGGTCAGATAGAGCGAACCACCCTGCTTAGTGGCACTCATTTTCGACACACCGTTCAAAATCGCGTGATCGCCGATCGCGGTAACCATCGCTGTCAGCTTGTTGCCGTGGTGACCGTGATAATTTCCGCCAAGAACGTCGGCGTCAAATTCCGGCCAGTCCACAAATCCTTCCGGCGGATTTTTGTCAGCACCCAGTGAGAACGCATGGCTGGCCGTCCGAATGCCGACGACGGGCTTGCCGGATTGCACATGGTCGCGAATGAGTTTCATGTCCGCATCGGGAAGCACCCTCCGTCGAATGCTCACCATCAACACATCCGCATCTCTGACGGCTGCAATCCCCGGCAGACTATGACGTTCACGATCGCTGCCGAATACAGTCGTCACACGAAACTCGCGGCCCAGGTGGGATACGGCAAATTCCGGAAGTGTTCCTTCGGTCAGGTACTCGTCTTCTGCAATCAACATGACAAGATGTGGTCGATCGTCCCCCTTAAACTGAAATGCGTCGCCGCCCAGAATCTGATCGCTGGTTACTGTAGGGCACACGTACCGTTCGATGTGTGAGACAACCAGGTCGGTTCCGGTGAAATGACTGACATAGGGCCATCGCCGGGGGCTGTACATGGTGTCGGTCATGTCACGCATCAGCACGACATTCTTGCCATTGCGGGCCATTTGCCGCAGTCCGAATGGACGGCCGAGCACGCACATATTTGTGTGCACGCCGGCAAGAATGACGTTGCGAATTCCTTTCTGCTGCAGCACGTTCCAGACTTCATCGCCTTTGTCACTGATAAAATCACGGGCTTCATCGATCGTCAGCATGTCCGATTGACTGGCCCATGGCAGACCCGGATTGCGTCCCATTGATTTCAGTTTGGCGGCCCATTCCGCGTGTTCGGCCGGATCATCGTCCTCACCGCCATCGGATTGATCGATGGGATAGACGGCTCGTTCTTCGGCCGGCACAACAGCACACCATGACTCGCAGTCATGCGGCACGAACGCAGCTTCCGGCGCAGCGATGGCCCGTTGGCGAGCGGAATGGTCGGCATACGCCGGCATGCAATCGCTCGGCGAATGAATGATGGTTACGCCCTGAGAACGAGCTTTCGCCAACACGTCGTTCAAACGAGGCACGAACTCTTCAAGACGTCGCACAGCGTTGAGACAGTGATGCAGATCCCACACGTCACAGACGATGATCGCAGTTTCTTCCGGCTTCCACACTTCATCACGAGTCAGTTGATGAAACCGACCGCTGTGAAGACTGGTTTCCTGCTGAAACCGAAGATTCAGATTGAGGTCTTCAGAAAGAGCAATCATCGGGAGCGCAGCGCACAAAATCGCAGACACGGCAAGTGCAGGGCGGAAACAGAGCGGCAGGAAATCCATTGCAGAATCCACGAACTGAATTTGAAGGCGGGCGACTAAACAATTAGTCTCACTAACTCGGAAGCCGTGTGCAACTGAAGGAAGCCGTTCAGCACAAGGTCGACAGAAAACTGCGAGTCAGCCTCCCGCGTTGGTTCCCGCACCGCAGCGGTCGTAATGTCCGCGCCTGATCAGTTCCAGTGATCTCTGATCCGTCGCCGCAACTGAGTCAGCGTTTGGGAATACTGTGGGTCACTGGCAAGGTTTTTCATTTCGAGAGGGTCGGCAGATTCGTCGTACAGTTCCACGCCTTGCTGTCCGCCCTCTCCCCATTCCACACAACGCCAGCGAGCCGTGCGAATGGCGTGTCCGGAAGCGTCTCGAAAATGTGTTTCAGTAAATGCGTCGTGGTTCCAGGCAGCCCTGGGATTCGTCAACAGGGGGGTCAGGCTGCGGCCCTCCGTACTGTCGGGCGGAGTAAGTCCAACCAGTTCAGCGATAGTTGGATAAATGTCGACGAACTCGACGATGGCGCTGCATTCATGAGACGACGGATCAATCCCCGGCCCGGCGATAACCAACGGTGCCCGGGCAGATTCTTCATAGAGACTGTTCTTGCGCCACAGGCCGTGTTCGCCAAGGTGGTAGCCGTGGTCGCCCCACAGAACGACCACGGTATTGTCAGCCAACCCCAGATCGTCAACGGCCTTCAACAGTCGCCCAACCTGACCATCAACAAACGAAATGCAGGCGTCATAGGCAAGAATACATTCACGAGCCTGTCGTTCGGTCGTGCCAAAGTTGGGCCATTCCGGCGTCGATGCCAGTGCCGCCGAAGGGACCGCATTACGATAGTTCTGCGGCACAAACGGCAGAGGTGTTCTGTCGTATTCATACAGATCAAAATACTTTCGGGGTGCGATGTACGGAATGTGTGGTCTGTAGAACCCAGCCGCAATGAAAAATGGTTCCTCCCGATGCTTCTTCAGCAGACGGATTGTTGCGTCAGCAACTTTGCCGTCCGTCTGTTCAGTGTCTGCACCAGCCGCCTTCAGAAAACACATCTGGTCCGGCAGAGGAAGCTGAGGTGTGTAGACGGTCAGCAGATCCTCTTCATCCTTGTCCCGGCCACGTGGGTTGACGATGTGATCCCATGATGCCGGATCGTCGGGTCCGCTGGTGCCAATGTGCGTCGGGTTCGCCTGATGGAAAATCTTTCCCACTCGCGACACGAAGTAGCCGTTTCTACGAAACAGCTGTGGCAGCGTAACAGCATCCGGAACAAGATCCCGAAAATGAACTTTGTTACTAAGAACTCTTGTGGACCCAGGTCGTAACCCCGTCAATACGGATGCACGTGACGGACCACACGAGGGATACTGGCAATACGCTCGCTGGAAGCTCACGCCACGCGCCGCCAGCCGATCAATGTTCGGCGAAGACACGTGCTCGCACCCGTAGCAACCAAGACGAGTGTTCAGATCGTCAATCGCCACGAATAGAACATTGAGTCTGGCTGCATCAGCAACAACGACGTTGCCGCCAACCAGACACAGAATCACTGTCAACAACCGCACCATGGCAGACTTCCTTATTCCCTCAGTCGAATTCACACACTGCACACCGCCTGTCCAGACACAGGACAACGGGACGATCTGGCGTTCCGTGAACACCCGCAGCAGTAGCCATTCACCGGATAGCTTATTCGACAACACAGGGCTTAACAGCACCGGAAACGGTTCAGAAAGGTCGACGACCACAGATCCGGAAAAAAAACTGCGTCGCGAGGCATTAGGTGTTGTGTTTTTTTGACATTATCGTCCAATTCACAGCTCGAGCTAGGCCGCAGTAAATCGGGTTGTCAAATCAGACGAATCGAAATCGCCGACAGCCCCGGTTCCCGGCATCTTAATGGTATTTCGTCTGCCGCCGGCGGAATTGCACGGCAGCAATCTCATGGTATGGTATTGCTCGTGACAGCCCGTTGAACGTCCCGAAGTTTGCCGAAGACAGCGGTACAGGTTGTGCCGGTGTCCGCAGCGAATCAGCCGGAGTGAACGAATTGTTGTCAAACGGTACTTCGATGTTCGCTGAGGACATAAAACACGGCCCTAGCGTCTGTCACAACTGACGACTTCCGCATCACACCCCATAACAACAGATAACCTAAAGGACAAAACATGCCCAACCCCAGTCTCATCGCGATGAGGGTACTTGAGGGGGAAACTCTCTCGGATGAAGAGCGATCGTGGTTGACTCCAGGACTGCTGGCTCAACTGGCAATTGGCGGTTACCTTTCACTGACCGATCACGAACGTCAGACACTGCCAGCCAGCCTGCTGGCGAATCTCGCGATCGGTTCGCATATCACGCTGACTCGCTCTGAACGAGATCGCCTTCCCGAAAACCTTCTGGCCCAGCTGGTAATCGGCGGAAAAACAGAAATTGAAGCTGGCGAGCTGGATCGATTCTCTGAAGCAGTGCGAACGATCGTTGAACAGGTCAGCACAACAAAATCGGGAACGGCAAGCGTAGATTAAATGGCGAGGGCAGTCACGGGACAACTTCGTCGACAGCAGTCAGGCAGCGAAACTACAGAGGCAGTGTGCAGACAGATTCGGGGATAACTCCGATAAGCTGGCCTGAGCGCGAGCCTCTGTCTGGCTTCCCGCCACACGAATAAGCTCAAGGGCCCTGCTGGCAGGTGCATCAAGACGGTAAGAAACTCTACGTCTCCTTTTCCCCTGAAATCTCAAATCTTGTAACGATGCCTTTCACCTGAACGGCAGCACTCATCAGGGCCCGCAATGGAACGACGACGACTTGGGAACAGCGGACTGACCGTCACGGACATCTGCATGGGCACAATGACGTTCGGTTGCCAGTGCAATGAGAAACTGTCCTTTGAGATTATGGACCGAGCCTACGACGCCGGTATCGATTTCTATGACGCGGCAGAAATGTACCCCGTCCCTCCCGCCGTCGAAACCTACGGCGCCACGGAAGAAATTGTCGGACGCTGGCTGAAAACGAAACCGCGTGAGTCCATCATTATTTCCACAAAGGTCACCGGTCCTGGGCACGGGTGGTTTGTGCCTCCCGTTCGGCACGGCCGCACGACACTCGATCGTTTTCAGATTGCGAAAGCCGTTGAAGGCAGCCTGAAACGACTACAGACCGACTACATAGACCTGTATCAAACGCATTGGCCGGACCACTTCATGCGCTATGAAGATGTTCTGGAAGCCCTGACGATGCTGATCAAACAGGGAAAGGTGCGTGTCGCGGGGGCCAGCAACGAAACGTGCTGGGGACTGATGAAAAGCCTGTGGACGGCTGATCAGCATGGCTTGAGCCGCTACGACACTGTCCAGAATAACTTCAGCCTGATAAACCGTCGCTGCGAGAGCGAATTAGCTCAGGTCTGCCGACGTGAATACGTCAGCCTGCTGCCGTATTCACCACTGGGCGGAGGCGTGCTGACAGGGAAATACACCAACGATTTCCCGGACGGCGCCCGGTTTTCAATGTATCGCTCGGGTGGGGAGCGACAGCAGGGGATTCTGCAGCGATTTCTAAATGACCGAACACGAGCCACCATCGAATGCCTGAAACCTATTGCCGATGATCTTGGTGTCACGCTGACGGCACTTGCAGTGGCGTGGAGCCGCCAGCACGACTTTGTCGCATCCACCATCATTGGAGCAACTTCTGTGGAGCAGCTAGATGAGAGTCTTGCGGCGAAGGAACTGGTGCTGGATTCAGAAACGATGAATCGAATCGACGAAATCGAAGAGCAGATTCCTAACCCACTAAAAGAAGATGGCCTGCGGCGGCTGTAA
This sequence comes from Fuerstiella sp., assembly GCA_029247265.1. Taxonomy (GTDB): domain Bacteria; phylum Planctomycetota; class Planctomycetia; order Planctomycetales; family Planctomycetaceae; genus Fuerstiella. The sequence continues at coordinate 68,448 of JAQWLN010000081.1, read as the reverse complement.
CCGCAACAGGCCTGAATGACCAGATCGTCAATTGTTCCGTCCAGGTTTCGTGATCAGCCGCAACTGTGAACGTCACTGAAAGCTGACAACAGGTCCCACAGAATCAGGACAGCGGCGGCCAATTGTTCTTCGAGCCTTCACGTTCAATCAACTGCACCTGATCAGGCGACAGTGAAAACTGAACGGCAATATCGTTGCGCGACTGCAGTACGGGAGTGCCACCGTCCTGCCGTTCAACCAACTGGCGAAAGACTTCCTGTCGTATGTCCAAGGGTGGAGGATTCTGTGTTTCCATTAATCAAGTTTCTACAGAGAACTTCGCTGAGTTGCGGCTCCGCCAACCCCAGTTGCTCCAAAGTGTGAATAACTCATCGGGCTGCCAGCACTGACAACGCCCACAATCTGAAAAATGACCGCGACCAGGCCCGAGTTGTCATCCCAATCACACAACCCACGACTGGCGATGTGCGTGGCATAATGTGTATGCGTTAACGGGAACGACTTCTAACTCAGGCTAATGAGGACATGGGAAAGCTTAGTAATCAGGGAACTAAGTAGTATTCCCTTACGCCGTATAGCCGTATCGCGGAAATCCGACAAGCCCTATTCGTCGCCCTCTGCGACCAATGCCTCCGTTTCCACGGCAACTTCGACTTCAGCGGCAGCTTCCGCAGCTTCTGCGGCAGCAACAGCCGCGGCTTCAATCGCCGCCTGTTTTTCGCGGTGCGCCGCTCCACAACTGGCACAGACCATCAGTTCCTTGACGATTTCGTGTCCTTTACCGCCTCGATCACGAGGTTTTCGAGTCTCACGAAACCGGCCGAAACGCCGCCGCGGAAACTCTTCAACCGTGCCTCTGTACTCTTTGGGGCGTGAAACAACGGTTACTCTCATGGCTTTAACGCCTGCCCCCGCAACCTTACTACACATCTGACATCGAAACACGAAGGTACACCTTGTATTGAAGTTTGGCCGACGGCAGCCGACAGCACATGAGGCAAAGCGATCAACTTCCGTCACGTTGTCCGCTTATTTGCCAGTCTCGTTGTACACCCATGGATGTACACAATCTGGGCCCGGAAAACGGAGAGTCTACTTCGTTGTCCGCCCAAGTTGAAGACCGATGGGCAACTAAGGCGACAAACATGAAGAACCGAGAAGATTGTCGGTACACCAGCAGTGCTTCTTTGCGATCGACCACAAAATGGCAAACATAATTGAGAAAACGTCGAACCTCACTTCATTGAGGGGGCCCTGCCGCCTTCTGCTCAACTTGCCGACGAACCACTGTCTAATTCTCAACCAATGGCCGCGGACGAGAAAAGTGAGATATTTCCTGAGTTTCCTGCTGCCTCCCGTCGCCGTGCTGTTGTGCGGCAAACCTCTGCTGAGGGTGCTGAACCTGATCCTCACGCTGTTAGGCTGGATTCCCGGTGTGATTCACGCACTCCTGGTGGTCAACGACCACAAACGTGACCTGAGGCTGATTCGCCACAGATCCGACGATTGACAGCTGCAGACACTGCAGCATTCGCCGAGCAGGCACAAATGCCCTGAAGAAACGCGCCCCATTTAGCCAGGTTCAGGGTGATCCGTCAAAACCTTAATGCTGGAACAGGAACTCTTTACTGTTGATCACGGCCCAGGCGACGTCTTCCAGAGCGCTTGTGCGGTCCGAGTTGGCCTTAATGTGACGCAGTGAAGTCTGTACTTCAGCCTCAACTGGCTTGCGGCTCAATGCCGTCAGATACAGCAGTGAAACGATCTCCTGATCGTTTTTTCCACCTTCGATCCATTGATGAAGATTACCCTTTTTATCCCGGATCTTGTTATGTACGACCGGACCGTTAATCAGTTGCAGAGCCTGGCTGAGGTTGCTGTCCGTTGAACGTTCGCATTCACACGGAAGTTCTCGCTGAGGCTGACCGAAGACCTGAAGAAACTTGTGACCTGTGGGGGGATCAACAAGGTCGATGGCCCGTGTACCGACGGGCATTCCTTTGAACGTTTCTGCCACCCCGGTCACGTGACAGATCCCATCCAACAACTGTTCGGCAGTCAACATCCGTGTTGTAGCGTGCGAAAAATAAATTTCGTCGTCGTCGTTGAAGTCGTTTCGCTGAGAACTCAGTTGATAAACACGACTGTTCATAATCAGGCGAATGATGTGCTTTGTTGAATAATCGCTTTTTACGAGCTCTTCTGCGAGAACGGCCAGTAACTCCGGATTCGACGGTGGGTTGGAATCGCGAAAATCATCAACAGGATCAACAATGCCGCGCCCCATGATGTGTCCCCAGATTCGGTTGACGACTGACTTTGCAAAGAACGGGTTGGCCGGCCCTGTCAACCAGTCTGCAAACACTGTGCGACGGTCCTGGCCATTGGGCACATCAACACTGCCCTGCAGCAGCAGACGCACTTTCATTGTTTCCCCGGTGCGCGGCTGTTTCACTTCACCACTGGACTTTACAAACACGAACTCATCATTGGGCAGTTTTCCCGGCTTGCGACCCACCCGATGAAAGGCTGCCGCAATGCCGTAGTAATCGTCCTGTGTCCATTTTTCAAACGGATGGTTGTGGCACTTGGCACATTGAATGCGGATGCCAAGAAACAGCTGGGCGGTGGTTTCAGTCGCGTCGATTTCGTCACGGCTTGCACGCCAGTAATTGGCTGCAGGATTCTGCTGAGTGCTGCCCTGAGCGGTCAGCAGTTCATGCGCGAACTTATTCAGCGGCTTGTCTGTACGGACAACGTCAAACAGCCAGCGACGGAACTTATGCACGCCTGTGGCTGTCAGCCTTCGACTATTGCACCTCAGCAGATCGCCCCATTTCATCGACCAGAAATCGGCGTAGTCCGGAGTTTCAAGCAGGCGATCCACAACACGTGACCGCTTGTGATCAGCGGTGTCCGCCAGAAATGCGTTTGTTTCTTCAATATTGGGCAGACGCCCCGTCAGGTCCAGGGTCGCTCGACGCAGAAAGTCAGTATCAGAACAAACGTCGGACGGAAGGATCTGCAGCTGCTGCAGCTTCGCAAAGACTCGCTTGTCGACTTCGTTGGCGACCGGTGGATTATTCCACTTGAAATCGGGACGTTCAGTCAGGAAAGTGATCTGGCTGGTCGCCATTCGATTCAGAAACCGAGCCAGGACCGTGGCTTCGCCGCGCCCCTCACGCCGCACAACAGCTTCATAGGACACCGTCGCGATACCTTCGTCCGAAGAATCAAATGCGGTCAGTGCAGTCACGTCGCGAACACTGCCGTCGCTGAAATATCCGTTCACAACTAACTGCTGCTGATCGGCAGCGTCCCGCAACGTGCGGGACTTTGGAAACACTTCAATCCGGTCCAGTGACGGACTTTCTGCCGGTTCCGTCTGCATACCTTCCGCAATCCAGCTTTCCAGCACGCGATATCTTGCCTTGCCCTCCTGCAGCCGCTTGCCGCCACCGTGGGCAACCTGCATCAACGGCTTTTGAAGCAGCAGACTCTGTGAGGGCGCCAATACGTTGGATCGACGATTGAAAAACTCCCCGCGTAATGTCAACAGATCCAGTTCCGGATCGTAACCTCGCAGCGACAGCCGAAATCCCCCCTTGCCCGACGGTGAGCCGTGGCAGGCTCCCGCATTGCAGCCGGCCTTCGTCAGTGCGGCCAGGACATCAGTATGAAAGGGCACAGGATGCGCCGTGGCAAAATCACGAACAGTGACCTCGGCTTTTGCGTTGACCTTTCCCTGAGTAGCCACAATGACAGTTGTTCCGTCAGACACCGGGTGAACCATGCCATCTTTGACGACTGCGATCGCCGGGTTCTCGGAATGAAACTGGACATGCACCGTCGCGTCAAAAACTGTGGACTCGCCGGCGTTCGCCGTGACCGCCAGTTGCTGAGTCGCTCGTGGCCCGAACAGCGTCAGCTTCGTGGGCGTTAGTTCCAGCGTTGCCGCCTGAGGTGTAGTGGTTTCCGCTGCAATCAGGGACGAACACAGAATCAGCTGTGCACTTAGAAAAAAGTAACGCATCTGGCTGGCCTCGAATGTTAGCGGAGAATCTGAAGGACTTCGGATGGGGCGGGAAAAAACTCAACCAGCTTCGGCAGCTCTGACTTCAAGAATCAGCGTTCCGAGTGGTTGAATAATCGTGGTCTTGTCACGCTTCAGTGTACCCTGAAGACTGAGTGAATAGCGACCCGGTTTTGCTTTGTCACTGGCTTTGATCGTCAACTGGCCCGATTCTCCCTCAACCTTTGTTTCTGCGAGGGTCACACCTGCGGGCAGGGGATCTTTGGGGTTCGTCACGGCAACAGCAATCGGCTCTTTCCAGTCGCCCGTGCGTTTTGCGTTAATCGTGACGGTAAGTTCGGAAGACGGCGTCATCGTGATGGCATGCTGGTCGGCCGACAAAGAAAAAGCGGCGGCAGTTCCGACACTGACAAATATTCCCGGACTGATTCGAGGCAACCGAAAGGCCCCGGGTTTCTTGGCGTCTGGCCCAGGCGACTGATAGACCACAGGAAATGCAGGCCCGTCCGGATTGTCAGCGGAATGAGCAAAGAACCTCGCTTCACTCCATGCACCGGACGAGGCATCGGCATGTAACGTCAGAATGCCGGACTTTTGTTTATCAGACAGCAGCAACGGATACACAGTCACTCCCGCCGGAAGCCCTTCAGCGCCAATCGTGAGTGGACCGGCAACACCCGACCGTCTTACGGTCACGGGAATCGCCAGGGTGCCCTCTTTGGGCAGCACCGCATGATCAGTGGCAAACGTCACGTCCGCTCGACCAGTCGCCCGCTGCACTTCAAGGTCATATGTCCAGTCCGGCCCCGCCAGACCCGACAATTCCCGAACGGCAACATAATAGTCGCCCGGTTCGGGCAGAGTGGCAGCGAGCTGGGCGTCGGTCGAACCTGTATCGTCAACCTCGGCGATCTTACTTCCATCCGCCTTCCAAAGTTGCAGGACGACATCGGCAGGTGACCCCAAATCCCGTGTGTGTGTCGTCAGACAAATATGTTGTTTGACATCCACTGTAATCCTGAACCAGTCAGCATCGTTGACGGCATCGAACCGCCCGGCGATTGCTTTGGCATCGGCTGGCACGACAGTGGCTGATTTCTGATCGTCATTCGGCTCCACTTCCGTCAAGGGTGCCACAGTCGACGACCATGCCAGCGCAAAACCGCTGCTCTGGCTGTCATCGAGTTTTGCGGCGATTGAAAACAGCTGATCGGGCGGCACACCGCCTACCGTTGTTGAATTCGCCTGGCCAATAAGATTCAGATTTGCCCCCGCCTGAGTCATCCGAGGATAGGTGCCGGACAGCAGAGGAAAGTTCCCGACCCGCATATAGAAATAGTGTTTGCCGCTGCCGGAGTACTGAACATCGTGCAGCTCAATTCTGTACACCCCCGCCGTGTCGGCAATCACCTGAAGCTGAGTGTCTCCACTGAGCCCGGGCTGATCATCGCTAAAAGCAATCTCGCTTCCGTCGGGTGCCATGATTTTCAAAACAGGATCCATCGCTGAATTCAGACGCCTGGCATAAAACTCAACCGACAGCTTTTGACCGGCCTCAAGCTTCACGCCAAAGTAACGAGGCTTGATGGCATTGACGTACCCCTGAATGCTGCACGCCGCCGGAACCTCAGTCAGCGGTGATAGTATTTCGGACGACGACGCCAGCGCCGCATTTGGTAAATCATCAACAACGAAAAAATGAGTGAGCGAGCAGCCGTTCGCTGCCACGACACGATAGGGATACATCCCTGGAACTGTTTCCGGCGGGACGAGCCCTGTAAAGACGCCCAGCTTGTCGTTCGGCTTTTCTCCCGGAGGCGCGGGTTTTAGTTCACCAAAAGTTGTCCACAGAGTCTGTAGACTCTTCAGGTTCGCCCCATGAACTCGAACTTCGGCCGTTTCACCTGGTTTGAGACCGGTCGTTTCCGTGCGATCAATCGTTGGATCTTGGGCAATCGCGTTCGTCACGAAAACGATTCCGATCGAAAACCTCACAAGAACCGGCGAGGACTGACGAATTGCAGAACATAAAACGCGGGCGGTATACGACAACATTGGGCGGGGACTCTGTCGGGGAGGTGGGCGAGCGAGACACTACAGTGTATTTTCCACGTATACGTCGCGTCAAAGAACTCACGGAATTTAGTCGTCCAGTGGACAGATTCGGGCCATGAGAAAGCTATCCGGGTTCAGTATTCTGAATAAAACGTTTTGCAGGACATTCTCTCCCCATGTGTTTATTTGAGCTGCCGTTGCTGAAACGTGAACTGCTGGAGCTTGCTCAACGCCGACAAACGTATGCGCTGCGATGCCTGGGGTACTGTTCGTCTTTGCATTGGTCTTTCTGCTGTGCTACGTCGAAATGACGCATAATGCCGCCAATCTGATGCAGATTCTGGGACAGGGCAACGAAATCACGGCATTTCTATTTGTGACTCTGATGCTGGTGATCTATGCACTGAACCCGGCATTGGCCTGCACAGCGATCACAGCTGAAAAGGAGAAACAGACACTCGGCCTGCTCATCATCTCAAAACTGTCGCCCGGTGGTATCGTGCTGGAAAAGCTGGCCTCTCGCATGGTGCCGCTGTTCACACTGCTGCTGGTCTCGACGCCGCTGTTTCCCATGGCCTATCTGTTCGGCGGAGTAAGCCTCGGCGGTTCGATGACAGGACTGTTGATCGTCTTCCTCACAATGCTGCAGGTGACAGCTGTCGCCGTCTTTTTTTCTGCTCTTCTGGAATCCGGAATCGCCGCATTCTGGTGTACGTACATCGCCTTGGCCGTCATCTACTTCACGCTGCCGATCCTTCACGAAATGGGTTTATTCAGGCTGGACATCGCTGGACTTCCTGATGAGGAATTCCTGTTGTTCCCCATCTACCAGATGGCGATGCTGCTCGACTTTCGTCGCGGCAGCGAAGGCGTCCTGACACTCATGGTCCCGACAGTCGGCATCACGCTGGGTATTATTGTGGCGGCGCGTTTTGCCGTCGTGCGATTCAGTTACGGTGCCGCGTTTTCCTTTATCGGTCGGATAAGAAAAACAAAAGCCGCTGCTGTTCATCTTGCACAAAAGCAGATGGGATTCTCAGACGAAGCGATTGTCGCTGCTGCGGCTCAGCGTAAAGAAAGACCGCGGCGGCAAACCATCGGGTCGCACCTGTTGTCCACATCACAGCCCATTGCATGGCGTGAAATGCGGGGCACGATACTGGACAGCCGCAAACTTCAGATCGCCGCCATTGTCGGGTTGTTTCTGTTCGAACTGTCAATGATGCTGGTTTACGGGCACGATGAAGAAGAGATTTCCGCATGCATGTCACTGGGTGGTCTGATCATCGCAGTGCTTATCGTAATGGGGCTCAGCTGTCGATTGTTCGCCACCGAACGAGAATGTCAAACGCTGGATTCGCTGCTGACAACTCCGCTGATAAACCGCGAACTGCTTAACCAAAAACTTGCGGGAATTAACCGAATAATCCTGACGCTGCTGATCCCGGTCGCCCTGTTTGGTGTGCTCAATCTACTGGAAACAAACATTCGGGTCTTTCCCGCGGGAAACTACATATCGTACAGCGACCGCGTACGAGTGGCCCCATTCAATCCATCTGATCCTTTCTTTCCATACCTGGCTCTTCGCTTTCTGGCCTGCGCCGTCGGCAACGCATTCATCTACCTTCACCTGGTGAAATGGATCGCCGTCTACTTTGGAATAAAATTGAACACTCAAATGAAGGCGATGCTCACAAGTATCCTGGTCGTCCTAGGACTTTGCATTATTCCCATGCTGATCATGGTGCTGGCCATGGTTGCCACTGACAACAGCCCAGACGACATTCCGTTGTTCTGTTTCGTGAGTCCTGCGATTGTTCTGGCGTTCAACGAAGTTCACGAAATGCATACGGTCTACCGAAGATCGTGGTTCCCGAAGTCGGACGGCGTGGTCGTACTCACTAACTTTCTCATCTACGGTGGTCTGACGCTGGTCCTGCGAATACTGGTCCGCCGCAATCTGTCGGGTTTGCTGAATCGCCGAGAATCGTAAGACGAAAAGGAAGGGCTGAGCCGCGGGTCTGGCTTTGACCACGGCGTGAATATATGGACACCGAAGGTCCGGCCCGAAACTCCGGCATGGACTAGAACTGTAAGCAGGCGTTCGGAACGCCTGCCCCGAGGGGACCGACCGTCGACAGGTACCCAAACGGCCGCAGAAACATCAGCTATTCACACTCGGCCGCAAGTAGCTACACTTCGCCATTCTCTTGAGACTGGCGTCGTTTACGGCGTTAATTGTAGGTGGATCACAGGGAGGACACTGTGAGTACTCGAATTCTAAGCATCTCCGGACTCCGCGGCATTGTCGGAGATGGTCTGGACCCGTTGTACGTGACGGAATTTGCGGCGGCTCTGGGCACGATGTTCAGCGGTGGCAAAGTGGTCGTTTCCCGAGATGGTCGCAGCACTGGTTCGGTGATCTATCATGCTGTTGTATCTGGATTGCTGGCAACAGGCTGTGAAGTCCTGGATGCCGGCATCTCCACAACACCGACCTGCGGAGTGCTCATTAAGCACCACGGCGCGGCGGGAGGCCTGATGATCACCGCCAGTCACAATCCCATCGAATGGAATGGACTGAAACCATTCGCACCGGATGGATCCGTATTCAATCGCGAACTGGGCCAGCAGTTGCTCCGAATCCTGGAAGAAGATGGCATCATCTGGAAAGACTGGACAGAAATCGGTTCGGTCACGACCGTCGACGATCCGGCCGGGCCTCACATCAAAAATGTTCTGGATCTGGTGGACGTCGAAGAGATCCGGAAACGCCGCTTCAAGGTGGTCATCGACTGCAACCACGGCAGTGGTGCCACCTGCGGACCTCGACTGCTTAAAGAGCTCGGGTGCGACGTTGTTGTGCTGGGCGGTACGCCGGATGGAAAGTTCGAGCACATTCCCGAACCGGTCGAACAGAACCTGTCCGATCTTTGTGCGGCCGTTGTAAGCCACAAGGCCGACGCCGGGTTCGCCCAGGACCCGGATGCTGACCGCCTGGCAATCGTCGACAACACCGGCCATTACATTGGCGAAGAACTGACGCTGGCCCTGGCAGCCGATCATGTTCTGGAAACGCGTAAGGGGCCATTCGTGGTCAACGGTTCAACAAGTCGAATCACAGCCGACATCGCCGAAAAACATGGCTGTCAGTTTCACCGATCCTTTGTCGGAGAAGCTCACGTCTGTGCCAAAATGCGAGCGGTCCAGGCGGTGCTCGGAGGTGAAGGCAACGGCGGAGTTATCGAACCGAGCATCGGATACGTCCGTGACAGTCTGGTGTCGATGGCTTATGTTCTTGACGGCCTTGCCAAACGAGGGACCACGCTGGACACATGGGCGGACGAACTTCCGTTTTACACAATCGTGAAAGACAAGTTTGTGTGCCCAAAGGAATCAGTCACCGATGCATGTAAAGCCCTGCGGAAACAATTCAAGGACGCCACGGTATCAGAAGGCGACGGCCTGCGGCTCGACTGGCCGGATCGCTGGGTTCAGGTTCGAGCCAGCAATACGGAACCGATTCTTCGAGTCATCGCAGAAGCACCGGCAACGGAAGACGCAAAAGCACTATGTCGGCTGGCAATGAATGTCGTGAAGCAGGCTGTCGGCGTTGCGGGAGGTCAATCATGACACACAACATCTCACCAATCGTCAGCATACTGCTGACATCAGTCATGATCCTGGGTTGTTCCGGCCCGGAAACAATTAAACAAGCCTCGATGCAGCAAACGGCGACATCGCTGAGTCCCGCCGCCGACAATTCGGAATGGGTCAAGCGATTGTTGGCCACGCCACCGGATGAGGGCGTCACTCAGGTTGCCACCACTTCGCTGCCTCCCGTTGTTCTGCCCATCCCAACGGCGCAGGGCAACTCTGTCAGCGCAATTCGTTACTCATTGGTTGTGAACCAGACCTCACAGATTGCATGGCTGCAGCAACACAGTGGCTTCGGCAACCAGGTACTGGAACGGAAAGGCCCCTGGAAACTGACGCAGCCGGATGTCGCCAAACTGCTTCAGGCAGTGACGCCTGGCCCGGCCTCCGCGCAGACAAAGTAGCGAGAGCGGAAGACGCAACTCGTGCCCGAACTTTAACTTTGGGGCACTGCTCAAGGCCGTGTTACTTTGACGTGCCCCCAGTTGTCACTCAGAGCCGCCGTCTTTTCGAAAGACGGCGGCTCTTTGCTGGTTGCCCGCCGACAATCCGACTAACATTGAAAGGTTCACCAACAGCCATGAAATGGGACTACCCGTGTCGGATCACAAATACATCGAACGCTTCGTCAATCTGCTCGATCCCGAAGCTAACACACTGTTCAACTCCACCGTCGAAGACGCCATTGAAATCCTGGGGGCCGGAGACGCGCAGAAACTCCGTGAAATCGATGGCCAGTTTGCGCTGGTCCATCGCAACGGTCACATCATTCGCATGGCTCGGTCCATCGGGCGTCCGCTGAGGTATTTTCTGGCCAAGCAAATTGATGGTCCCTGCCTGATTGTCGCGGAGCGGATGGATGAGATTCTGGAATGGCTGAAAGCTGAGGGTCTGGACGACCAGTTTCATCCGTCGTACACCCGAATGGTGCCTGCTCATCATATCGTCGAGCTTGCGCTGGTCGGCTGTCCGGATCCCAGCCCGACGTATACTCGTTTCTTCACGCCGGAACGTAATCGTCTGTCCACTGACCTGGACGAAATCGGGTACGCCTACATTTCGGCGTTGCAGACCGAAATCGCCTACTGGCTGGATCAGATCCCGACTTCTGAACCCATCGGCGTTCTGTTCAGTGGCGGCATCGACAGCGGCGCCGTGTTCTGCGCCACATATGACTGCATGCTGAAGCGAGGTGAATCGCCCGGACGACTGAAGGCCTTCACTCTGTCTGTCGATGAGAATGGTCGCGACGCGGAACAGGCGCATCAATTCATGAGCGATCTGGATCTGAGTATGTTTCTGGAAGTGATTGATGTGCCGGCCGCGTCCATCGATTACAAAGACGCCGTGCAGCTGATCGAAGACTACAAACCGCTTGATGTTCAGTCGGCAACCATGGCGCTGGCTCTGTGTCGCGAAATTCGCAACCGCTACCCGGACTGGAAGTACCTGCTTGACGGGGACGGCGGCGATGAAAATCTGAAAGACTATCCCATTGAAGAAAACAGCGAACTGACCATTCGCAGCGTGCTGAACAATCTAATGCTGTACCACGAAGGCTGGGGCATTGACGCGGTCAAACATTCACTGACCTACAGTGGCGGACAAAGCCGAGGCCATGTGCGATCATCAGCACCTGTGCGGCGATTCGGTTTCAAGGGGCTCAGCCCGTTCGCTCTGCCAAACGTCATTGAGGTCTCTGAAGGGATCCCTTTTATTGAGCTCACCGACTGGCAGAACGAAAAGCTGTATGAATTGAAGGGCGAAATTGTTCGCCGTGGTGTCGAGCAGATCACCGGTCTCACTATGCCAATCTTCGAAAAACGCCGTTTCCAGCACGGTGCCACAGTCGATGAAACGTTCGCATCACTGTTTCCGGCGGACGAAGAAAGCTACCGCGACGCGTTCCGCAAAACGTTTGTGTAGCGACACTGCTAGAAACGTCTCGTTGATGAAACTGCTACGGCAACATAGTCCGGCCGACACATGTACGGAAGTTGAAGCGGCGTGGTGCCGGTCAGAACGGTCAGGCACATGACTTCCAATCGCCCAGGCGCTGTAAACCACACGGATACCGAGATTCTGCAGGCACGCGGCCCAAAGAATTCCGTAGACCCGTTTCGACCGTATCACATGTTGGTGGAACAGGAACACTGTGCCGATGGCAAGGTGGAAGACGTGGCCACGGTCTTTCTGTCAAATCGCGAGTGCCCGTTTCGCTGTCTGATGTGCGACCTGTGGAAGAACACCACGGACGACCGAGTTCCTGTTGGTGCCATTCCTGAGCAGATCAGACATGCTGTCGAACATCTGCCGCCGGCACGACACATCAAGCTGTACAACAGCGGCAATTTTTTTGACGCACAAGCCATCCCTCAAAGCGATTTTTCAGAAATCGCGTCGCTCGTCGCCGGCTTCAGGACAGTGATCGTCGAGAACCATCCACGTCTGTGCAACGACCTCTGCGTCGATTTCCAGAACCTGTGCGGCACTCAACTGGAAGTTGCGATCGGACTGGAGACGTCACACCAGCCGACTCTGCAGCAACTGAACAAACAAATGACGACCGAGAATTTTGCCCGCGCCTGCGAATTCCTGCGGGGGCACGGCATTCGAATACGCGCTTTCATTCTGCTGAAACCACCGGACACGTCAGAAGAGCAGGGCATTGAACGGGCCATTGAGTCGGTGCGATTCGCATTCGACCACGGTGTCAATTGCTGCTCCGTAATTCCGACTCGCGCTGGAAACGGAATCATGGACAGGCTGCAGCACTCCGGACGGTTTCAACCTCCAGAGTTGCGGTCACTGGAGAGTGTCATCAACGAAACGCTCGGGTGGAAACGCGGACGTGTCTTCGCGGATCTGTGGGAAGCCGAACAGTTTTCTGAATGTCCCCCGTGTGCGACTGCAAGGATCGAACGCCTAAACACGATCAATCTCTCTCAACGTGCAACGTCGCCCGTCGTTTGCGGCCATTGCGGCTGACGATCCATGAAAAACGAACCATTCAACATGCGGCGACACGTAAGGACTCGAGAGAATCGGTCTTTTGAAGAAACCATGACTCTCTTCCAGTACGTCCATCGTGACCAAACGTTTCATCAGGCGGCGTTATGAGCGTTCGCAATGTTGATATTCTGATCCTGGGTTCCGGTTTCGGCGGCAGTCTGTTGAGCATGATTCTTGCCAGAGCAGGGCGAAGCGTCGCCGTCGTCGATCGAGCCCGACATCCCCGATTCGCCATTGGAGAATCGTCAACTCCACTGGCCGACACAACGTTGGCCACCCTGGCAGAGCAATACGATCTTCCCGAACTGCTACCACTGACTCAGTATGGCACGTGGAAGCAATGCTGTCCGGACATCACCTGCGGCCTGAAACGCGGCTTTAGTTACTTTGGACACAGCACAGAACGCGACTTCGACGAAGCGGCCCAGATGCTGGTCACAGCCAGCAGCAGCAACGAATCTTCTGACACTCACTGGTTACGAAGCGATGTCGACGCATATATGTTCGAGCAGGCCGGCCGGTCCGGTGTCATTCAATTTGAAGGCGCAGGTTATTCATTGGCCAGGGACGACGGCCACTGGCGCGTAACAGGAGTCGCCAACGAATCGAGCTTCCAGATCTCAGCTCCGTTCATCGTGGATGCAACGGGCTCCACTTCCGCACTGCTCGACCATTTGAATATTGCGTCGCAGACCGCCACATTGAAGACAAACTCGCGAGCGATCTTCGGACATTTCACCAACGTACCAACTGTGGAAAGTATGTTCCGAGAGGGCGGCGTGGATTGCAGCCGCCACCCGTTCCCGTGCGATGCCGCCGCCGTACACCACGTGCTGAAAAATGGTTGGATGTGGCAACTCAGGTTCGACGACGATTCCGTCAGCGCTGGCTTTGTGTTCGACGACCGCATTCCTGACACGCAGCGTTCCCCGGAGCTGAACACAACGGAAGAATGGGACCGACAGATCCAGTCCTTCGCGTTTCTGCAGCGACAGTTCAGCTCTGCCGCTGTCGTCCGTCCGGATACCGGAATTCAGCGAACTCAGCGTCTTCAGCGACTGACCACTGAGGCCGCCGGAAAGAGCTGGGCAGCACTGCCGAACACAGCTGGTTTCATTGACCCGCTGCACAGCACGGGCATCGCTCACACGCTGTTCGGCATCAGACGCCTGGCCGCAATTTTGCTGAGCTCCTCGGACCGTCAGAAAGAAGAGAATCATCGACATTATTCAGACCAGCTTATCAATGAATTGCGCAACGTTGATGAACTGGTCGAAGGATGCTATGCCGCACTGCCCAGTTTCAGACTGTGGTGTGACTGGTGCATGCTGTACTTCGCTGCCGTCACGTCAATGGAACAGACGGCCGCCGACAACGATGTGTCATTCCTGCGCGCCAACGACCACGAGTTTCGCAATACCGTTCGCACAGCACGAAGCCACTTACAGAAAGTCGTCGATGCCGGCAGCACGTCCGAGGCTTGCAACGAGTTCGAAGGCAAGCTCCGCAAATTGCTGCAGCCGTGGAATCACGCAGGCCTGCTGGACGACGATTGTGGCGGCATGTACTCACGCACGGCCGCCCCGGTCTGACTGCCGTGCCTGTCGGCTTCTATTTGACAGTGAAATCCCCGCCGCCCCATTGTGCATCCTGGGCCAGCCTGGCCACAGACTTAATCAGGCCGTCCGCGGCCCCGAATGTCACAACATCCGTTCGATGCACCGCAAGTGCCAACAGTTCCGAGGGTGTGAAGCTGCGATCAGCGTTCAGAAACACGGGACGTTGATCACGGTCATCTGAAATATTTGTCAGACGAGCAGACTCGATGTCGGAGTCGAGAACAACGGCAGCTGCCGCGGCCAGCCATGCATTCGTTCCACTGCCGACCAAGTGCAACCGAACCTTGTCACCGACCTGCTGACGGAGAACCTGAACAGCACGACGAATATCCCACACACGCATTGCGTCTGCGGTAGTCCCGATCAACTGAAACCGACGGCGAATCTGCGTCTGTTTCTTACTGTCACCGTTCCATGAATGCAGTCCCATTCCGCGAGGGGCAAACACGGCCAGAGCGGTCCCCTTGTTCTTCAGGCGTTTGATTTGTTCCTGCAGCATGCCAGCTGACACGCCAGTATCGGAATTGTCGCGTGCGGCGTCAGGGGAAGCTGTTCGTCCCAGCACTACTGATTCATATTCTGCCCAGAGCTCACTGTCTGCGACGAGCAGGTTCAGCGAACTCAGATCGACGCTTGCAGACTTCCCATTGCCGGGAGCATCAGTATTGACAACGAGGTCGACTGAGACGGGCACGTGCTGCTGACTGTCAAAATGCAGCCGGCGCACAGTCAGTCGGGGTGCCCTGCTGGTTTGGTCGAGCGATTCGACTCGAACTGTGGGCGACCGCGGAGGCGTCTGTTCTTCAGGCCAGCCGGCGAAACACCTCTGTCGCAAAACATAAAGCGATTTCGCAAGCCAGACCTGCTGATTCTGGAGGATGCTGTCCGCCCTTTCGGCGAGCGGTTTGACCGTCGGAACAAAGTCCTCGTCGATCGAAGTGTTACGTTCGTCGGCCGGAAGATCAGCAAAGACCCGCAACTGCGCTGGCTCGAAAAACTTAGTGGCAGTCTTCTCGATTAAACTGTCGGCGTCCCTGAGCCACCGATTAAACCAGCGGAAAGCGTGGACTCGTAATTCCTGAGTATCCTTGTGTGGCCCCTCAGTAATCTGCAGTCCCAGCTTCAGCGGCTGTTCGTATAATTCATAGATGTGCCGCACCTGTCGATGAACTTCGACGACACCATTCAGCGGAAAGATCAGGTCCTTGTCGGAATTGCTGATCAGCAGAGGACGAGGAGCCACCAGCGCTGCGACTGTGGCATAGTCCCAGCGATGGGTATTGAGCATATACATGCAGTCGCAGTGGCCTTCCACGCAGCCGTCGACGACGTGATTTCTAAGCGTGGCGATGCCGGCAACGGGAATGGCGCATTTGATTCTTTCATCGAGGGCTGCGATCCACCAGCTGTAGGCGCCACCGCCGGATCGGCCCGTGACGCCAATTCGATCGGCATCAACTTCCGGACGCGTTTTCAGATAATCCAGAGCGCGAATACAATTCCACGCTTCGACGCCGGCGGGGGTATAACCTCTTGCATTCCACCACCAGCGATCGTACTTATACGTGCCGTGATGTATGCCTTCGATTTCGCCGAGTTGCACCGTATCGATTGTCAGGCATGCATAGCCGTTGCGGGCGAACCATGCTCCGTGATGCTGATAGCCGGTCTTATTGCCGAAGCTGACATCACCTTCTGTGACACGCGCATGTCCGCAGACATAAAGAACGGTCGGCAGCGGCCCGTCGATTTCCTTCGGCAGATAGAGATTCGCAGTCACGTATAGCCCCGGCATGGATTGAAAGTGCAGGTTTTCAACCCGAAACTCCTGTTCTTCGACAACGCCCGTCTGCTCAGGTTTCAGCGGCGTCCGCGGCGGCAGCGGGTGAAGACCCAGCATGTCGAAGAGCTGTTCTCGTAACTCTGGTTTCGCGGCCTGCCATGCATCCAGTGACTTGTACTGCAGCAGTGAATCCTGCGACTCAATCTTCGCCACCTGCGCTGCAAAGTATTTCGCAAGCTCCGGATTCTCATCAAGTGACCAATCCGCCGCAGGTAATCCGGAAGACGTCAGCAGCAGGCCCACCGTAAGATACCGAAGCATATGTATCGCCTTTCTCAACAGTCACTGGTTCCCTGGTAATCTGTGAAGTGTGACGACAATGCTCGGGTGTGTCACCTGAGTCTCGCATGCCGCAGAACTTCAGATCAAAGCCGCCTGTCCGACGCCCCTGGCAACTCGCGCCCGACACGGGCTGCTGAGACGGCGAATTATCCCGCATGTTCAAAGCGTTTTTCTGATTAGTGAGACAAATTCACGTGCTGCGGGCATCGCACAATCAGAAGCCGACGTTTGCCCCATCGTCAACGCGGTTTCTTCCCGTCCGAGAATCCCGTCAGTCGTGCTACAGTGTTTCGCTGCGCACGGCCTCAACTGTCCATCCGCGGTCCGGGTCGCAAATCGCGTCAACGGGCTGTTTTCTGATTCAACTCATTCTGATCATTCATCCGTCCTTCGCTGCCGGATGGCCGGCCGCGTATTGTTCTTCCTTTCATTTGCGAGGAGGCATGCCATGTCGCGTCCTAAAGTGCCGAAGCTGTTGTCTCTGATCTATGTTCACAATCCCTTCTATCTGATCAGCACGTGCCTGTTCGTCTATGGGTTGAAGCTGCTGTTTCGATCCGGCGACACGTCTGTCCTGTTCGCACCGGGTTCCGTCGCGTACATGGAACCGTGGGGCCTGATGACGTCGCTTGCGGGAATCACCGTGCTGATGGCTGTCACCGCCATTCTGATTGTGCGGTTCGGCAAAGTCTGGGAAGACGCTCGATCGCTGCTATTAATCGTACTGCTGATGCTCCTGGCCATTTCCGTCAGCTTCGACGAACTCATCACATTATTGTCAGATCGTGACAATGCTCGCGGACATCTTATCCAGATGTTCACTGCAGGCGTCTTATTCGCAATCGGGTTGGGCGAATTTCTGATCGGCGGGCTGCCCATTCGCCTGACCACAGGTTACCGACTTCCACTGTACGGATTCCTGGCGTTGTTCTTCTTATGGCCAGCATTGTTGTTGCGGGAAATGACACACTTCGACGTCCAGACAACCCGATGGCTGATTGCTGCGTTTCCGGTGATGGCGGGCGTCTTAACCCTGATACTGATTCCAGCAGTACGAATGGGAGCAACCACCGTTACTGACAATGGCACGCCGTGGAGCTGGCCTCTTTTCCGTGGACGCCGTTTGTGTTTATCGCTCTGGCGGTGTGCTTCCGATCGTATTCACTGACGATGTCCTTTGACGCCCCACTTGGGTCACGACACTTTTGGGACACCACATTCGGAACTGGTACCGTTTCTACTGACGATATTCGGAGTTCTGCTCGAAATCGGGCTCGTTGAAAAACTTCCGAACCTGCAACGGGGAGTGATCCTGACGGCTCCGTTCCTGATCGTACCGGCATACCCCTGGCTGGTCCCATGGTGTCAACTTCCGGCATACACCTCTTTTGCTGATTCCGTCGTCAGGGATTTCGCCTCGCCCGTGTTTCTCACAATCGTTGGCTTGGCGCTGTTGTATGCGCGAGCATGGCGGAAGGGTGTGCAGTTCGGCCAGGCTGGCTTCTATGCGACAGTATTCCTGGCAGGTTCGATCGGCCCTCGAGCCTTCGGCAACCGAATCTGGGACCTGCAGACAAACCTGTCGTATTGGCCGCTGCTTGTTCTTGGAGTCGTGCAGCTGATCATCACTTTTCGTCGACGGCAGTCGACGTCTGCGTTCATCGCCATGATTTTGTTGGTGTGTGCAGTAAATTTTTCGGTACGAGATTTCCCTGATCTCAACGCGTGGCGAACAATGATTACGCTGCACCTGGCATTCGCGACAACACTGATCATCGGACTCAGCTTCCGCGACGACTTCGCTGGCCTGCTCAGCGACATAAGCCCACCATTTCTTTCGATCACAATGTTCTCCGGAATTGTTTCACTGATCGGCAGAGACCTTGGCTGGCTGGCCCTCGTCTATGGCACGTGCTTCACGACTCTCGCATTCGCGTTGGGGCGACTGCTGCAGAATACTGGTTATCTGACAATCGCACTCATTCACTGTGGACTCGGTGGCATTGCGAGCATCGGTGGCGGGCTGTTCGTATTCGCTCGAGTTCACCTGCCTTCCGGCACGAAGCCCGTCATTCTGGCGGTTATCAGCTTTGCCACGGCCGTGCTCATCAGCGTGCTGAAGTCGGGGCTGGCGCGGCGGACGGTAACAAGACGGGCGCGGGATTGAATGGATAACAGACTCAACCATTGGATACTCATCTGACGCGTTCGGCGGAACGAAACCAGCTGGAATCCGGCAACGTGACTCAGATTGTGGCCACAATCCACACAGCGACGAATTCTGCGAAAGTCCGCAACTACACCCAATTAGTGTCATCCACGCTACACAGATATTCGTTCAGTCCCGTCATCAGCTCGCCGTTTCGCGGCATGCCACTTCATTGCGCCAGTAGTATCATGGTTTACATGCAATCGGAATCCGACCAAACCAGACGAACAAGTTTCCGATGGTTCACTGTGGCAAAGTTCATTGCCCTGACGACTCTAACGGTGACCGTTTTCGCATGGTTTTTCTTTCCTCCTGTCACCGACACTCAACGGGTGTCGCTGCAAAAGAACAACAGTGGCGAGTTGCAGTGGGTTGGTTCCAGCGATCAAGGCGGTTTGAACTTTGAAGCTCACGCCAGCAGCCTGCAGTCCACAAACAACGTCTCCTCGATTGGTTCAACGATACACTCTTCGCCGGGTTTCTTTGCAGAACGATCAATGATGATTCTGAATCGTTCGAACCATCTACTGATGCAGCGGGGCGGTGACGGACTGCTTCAGTATCTGCAGGAAGAGAATCCACTCGATCGAATTGACTACTTTCCCACGGGACATTCCCCGCCCACAGGAGACCGGGCTCCGGACCTGTTCGTCACGCTCGACCTGACGGCTCTGGAAGAAACCGGAATTGTCGACCGCGACCTTGATGCCACTGTGACGCTCACACTGGGGTCCACCCTGACAACATCAAACCACTCCGTCTCAGATTCATATTCACCACCAACGCTGGAACTGTTCGCTCACTCCGCGATCGAACACGCGTCCTCGCTGACCGGAATCGAATCATCGTCAGCACGGTATCGCCTGCAGGGCAACGACATCGCTCAAGAAGTCGGCAAGGTGATTGTTGAAAAGCTGAAATCGCTTCGCACACAGCACAAAGCTTTACCATTATTGCCCGAGTCGTTTTACCCAGAGTGGGTATCAACTCCAGAATTTGCGTTCCTTGCTGTTCACGACGCAACTCTGCTGACATCGCTGCGCGGACTCTGCTATCACAACGAAACGCTGTGGGTAATCCAAAACGTCAGCGACGCTGTTGCCCTTTTGGATCAGATTCACTCGGAGCTCACATCACTGGACTGGAAGGGCGGTCCGGGAAAATTCGAAAACGGTACTCTCAACATGCGAATGAGCAGCGGTGCAAAGGTTCTGGAAGTATTTCACGTGCCGCGGCGACACGGACGAATCGGACTGACCGACGTGAACGACTCAGGCAGCTCCGGCATTTCGGTATACATTCGTTTTCGATACTCGATGAGTCAGCATGAGCAACAGGATGCTTACGGTCAGATGCTGGCCGCCGCCACTCCGAATGTCGAGCAACTCGCCTCACTGCGTCGTATGGGCAGCCAGAAGCAGCGGCGGCAGTTTATCAGTATGATTCAGAACGCACCGCCTCAATCGACCGAAGCCTGGATGATGCTGGCCGAACACTATTCCGCCGAGCAACAGATCGTCGAACTGCGAAAGGCTCTGAAAGGTGTTTACGTTTGGGGTTGGTGCAAAAAAAACAACTCCGGATTCGACAGTCAAATTCGCCGGCTATGTAAGAAACACAAGCTGGAAGAAAAGTCCGTCCGCGACGTTGGTCCTGAGCAGCTACAGAAACTGGGCCTTCCACTTGTCACTGCGGAATCGCCAATTGGGGAACAGGTTGTGCGTGAGGGTGAGTCAGCGATGACCTTCCTGATTGACGGCAACGATTGGCAAGTGCTCTCAGTTGCTTTGCACAAGACACAGCAGCACTCGGAAGATGACACTCTATTCGACACAACCATTGTTCAGGGCAATCCATCGTCCAGCAGTACCAGCCAGAGTAGTCAGAGTTTCAGCCACCCGATGAATCAAAGCATCGACCTGAAACAGTCGCGAGCAAGTCTGCTCATCAAGCGCCGGAGCATCGACGCTCTGCATGTGCGGGTGGAAATGACGACGAATTAATAGTACTGCATGTTCGGGCAACCATAATCCACGCCTGCTATCAGCCACCTTCCGTTGACTATATTGATCATTGCCATGTTGGATCCGACGTTACCTGGCGTTCTCCTGTTACCGCTTGAGTTGATTGCTCAGGCCGGTGGGGGTGGCAATTATGGTGGAGGTGGGGGCGGAGGCGGAGGCAGCGGTGGAGGAGGCGGGGATGGCGGAGAAGCGATAATTCTGCTGATCCACCTGACCATTCGTTACCCGCAGTTCGCTATACCGGTATGGATTGTGGTTGGATTTGCGGTCTTCTTCGGAAAAAAAGCAGAGAACAACTCCCGGGTCTCTCGCACGATTCGTCGGGGTCGAAAGTTTCAGGAAACCGCTTTGCGTGAAGAAGCCATCGGCAGGATTCAACAACGTGACCCGAACTTCGACCAGGCAACATTTCTGCAACGAGTGGGCAATGGTTTTGCGACAACTCAATTCGCGTGGAGCGAGCAGGACCTGCGGCACTGTCGAGCCTTTGTGTCCGACGGTGTCCGAGAGCGTTTTGAACTGTACATTGCCATGCAGAAAGCGGAGAACATTCGCAATCGAATGAAGAATGTTGACATCGTTGATTGTGAAATCGTTTCGGTCACATCCGACCACCATTTCGACACAATCCACGTCCGAATAGCTGCATCTGCCATCAGCTACAACGAAGATCTAACAAGCGGTAAACGGGTTTCCGGGAATAGTGATCGGACGGCCATCAGGTTCACGGAAATCTGGTCGTTCTCACGCAGACCGGGTGCAATCACCAACGTTGACGCATCTGTTCTCCAGGGATGTTGTCCGAATTGTGGTGGTCCGGTGAAGATCGTCGACAAGGCCGAGTGCACACAGTGCCAGTCAATTGTTAATTCGGGTGAATACGACTGGGTGCTGGCCGAGATCACCCAGGATGAAGAGTGGGTTGTGCCGCCGGCACAACATTCCGTCCGCGGCTGGGACAAACTGCAGAAGAGTGATCCGGGCCTGAACTTTCAGCACATTGAAGACCGAACGTCAGTAATTTTCTGGCGATCACTGATGGCTGTGTACTTCGATGATGTCAGCTATGCGGCCCCCGTTCTGGATTCAGAGATATCGGAGTTCCCGAAACTCTGGGCGTATGAGTCAGGCAGTTTCTGGAAAACGCCCGCCGTGGGAGCTGTTGAAATCGTACAGTGCGTGCCGGCACGAGACGACGAATTCGACAGAATTCTGGTGATGGTACGCTGGTCCGCCACAAAGGCCAAAGGTAACCACAGGAAACCGCTGTTAATGGGCCATCAACGAATTCGTTCGCACGTCATGATCCTGAAGCGTCGAAAGGGAACGACCAGCAGCATCGACAACGCATTTGCTTCATTCAGCTGCAGTGGCTGCGGTGCACCGATTGACGTGGGTGGGGCTCAGGCCTGTGGCTTTTGTGGTTCATCGCTTAACGATGGTTCCGGGGACTGGGTCCTGGAAGACGTCGGCCCGCGAAATATCGT
The DNA here is from genome assembly GCA_029247265.1 of Fuerstiella sp. Classification (GTDB taxonomy): domain Bacteria; phylum Planctomycetota; class Planctomycetia; order Planctomycetales; family Planctomycetaceae; genus Fuerstiella. The sequence continues at coordinate 46,227 of JAQWLN010000081.1, read as the reverse complement.
GGATGCATTCCCCACTGAAAATCAGCGAGAACAACTGACGGAAAGTGCCGAACGCCTGGACGGCGACCGTTCTCTGAACAATCCGGAACTGCTGACCGCTCTTGCACGCATTCTGACCATTGACGGCGAACTGCACGACAAGGAACGCAAGCACATCGTCGACCTGGCTCAAGGTCGAGGCGTCTCAAACAGCCGACTAAAAACAATTTTCGCCACCGCGACTTCAAAGGACAACCCAATCAACATCCCGCAGAATCTGAAGCAAGCGAACGACTTCATGGACCACCTTCTTCGGGCCGCCCTGGTGGACGGAAAAATCACGCGGTCAGAACATAAGTTGCTGATACAGGCTGGCCAGCAAATTGGCTGGTCAGCTGCAGATCTGAAAATCGCCCTGGCACGGATTCGAAAAGAACTGTATCAAAACGCAAAAAGGATCATCCGTGACCAGCGAAAACGTTCGTCCTGAGATGCGGCAGGTCCGTCAATGAGCCTCTAACCAGTTTGCACCTGTTCCCAGCTCAACAACAATAGGCACCTTCATCGGCAGAGCCGTTTTCATGGCGTTTTCGATGACAGGCAGGACGGTGCTTTCTTCCGACTTCAGCATGTCAAAGACGATTTCGTCGTGCACGGTCAAAAGCATTTTCGTCTGGAATTCACCTGCCTTCAGGGCCGTATAAACTTTGATCATTGCCAGTTTCAGCATGTCTGCCGCTGTTCCCTGGACAGGACTGTTCATCGCCAGACGCTCCGCGGCATTGGCCAGTGATTTATTGCGGGAAGTGATGTCTCGCAGATAACGGCGGCGGCCGGTTTGCGTCCTGACATAACCGTACTCCCGGGCGAACTCGATCGTCTCGTCAATCCACCGCTGCACGCCGGAGTATTCTCTTTTGTAGTTATTGATCAGGTCATTGGCTTCGTCGCGGGGAATGTTCAATCGCTGCTGCAGACCGAAACCCGAGATGCCGTAGATAATGCCGAAGTTGACCATCTTGGCTTTGTCTCGCATCTCGCGAGTCACATCATCGATGTCAACACCATAGACTTTTGAAGCAGTGACGGAATGAATATCCGTTCCCTGGGCGAATGCTTCCAGCATCCCCTCGTCACCACTGAGTTCTGCCATGATGCGCAGTTCGATCTGTGAATAGTCGGCCGACAGCAGCAAATGATCGTCGTCGCGGGGCACGAAGGCCGCTCGAATTTCCCGACCTCGCTGTTTGCGGACAGGAATTGTCTGCAAATTCGGATCGTTGCTCTGCATACGACCGGTGGCCGTCCATGTCTGACTGTAATGAGTGTGCAGGCGACCGGTCTCGGGATTCACGTGAGACGGCAACTGATCCACGTAGACAGACTTCAGCTTTGCCGCGCTTCGGTAATCCAGCACGTCAGCCACAATCTGATGTTTTCCGGACAGACGCTGCAATTCGGACTCTCGGGTGGACCACTGGCCGGTGGCCGTCTTCTTCGGATTCTTCTCCAGCTCTAATTCCTCGTACAACACGATGCCCAGCTGCTTGGGTGAATCGATGTTGAATTCGTGACCGGCGGCCTGGTAAATCACGTCTCGCAGCTGATCGATGTCAGTCGCCAACTGCACGGAATACGCCGCCAATGCGTCAGTATCCAGGCGAATGCCTTCGTACTCCATATCCACCAGCACGGGAATCAGCGGGCACTCCACTTCGTAACACACCTGACTGAATCCACGTTCGGCGATGTCCGGTTCGATCGCTGCAGCCACCTGCAGCGTCACATCAGCGTCCTCGGCTGCGTATTCGGCCACAACTTCAACGGGCACGTCGCGCATATTTTTCTGCTCTTTGCCACGTTTACCAATCAAATCGCTGGTGGGGATGGGCTTGTAAGCCAGATACAACTCGGACAGGTAATCCAGTCCGTGTCGCATTTCCGGTTCCTTCATGGAATGCGCCAGCATGGTGTCCATCAGTTCGCCACGAACGTCAATTCCATTCCACTTCAGCAAGGAAACGTCGTACTTGAGATTGTGCCCAACCTTGCGAATCGCCGCATTCTCAAGCACGCCCCGAAACTCCTCCAATGCCCCGTTCGGGGCGTGACGCGCGGTGGAGTCTTCCTGGTGGGGTGGGACGATCGTTTGTGCGTTCTGGTTGTCTTCAGACGTTCCTGAATCTGCTGCCACAGAATCCGCCACTTCGTGGTCTGCGCAGACGACGTAGTAGCCGGTGTGCGGCTCAAAGCTGAAGGCGATGCCCAGGGGCAGGGCAGTGCGAGGGTCCAGTCCTGTGGTTTCTGTGTCGAAGCAGATCGTTTTCTGAGCCAGCAGTTTTGTGACAAGTTCGGCCCGCTCTTCCGACGTGCGCACGATGTGATACGTGTGCTGGACGTCCTTAATCGTCCTGACTTCAGTCTCGTCCGCGTCATCAAACAATGTTGTTTGAATCTGCACTTCTCGCTTTTCACGAATCTTCGCCGCCCGACTGGCTGACGACGAAAACCTGTTGCCGAACATCTTCTTTCCCAGACCGTCGAATTCGAGCTCTTCCAGCAACGCCTGCAGTGCTACGTCGTTTTGTGCTTCCAGCTTCAGTGAATCAAGAACGACATCGTGTGGCACATCCAATTGAATGGTGACCAGTTTCTTCGACAGTAGCGCCAACTCAGCGTTCTCTTCAACGCGTTCCTTCTGCTTGCCTTTCAGCTGCCGGGTATTATCCAGCAGGTTTTCAATAGTGCCGTACGTCGCAATCAGTTTTTGAGCCGTCTTCGGCCCAACTCCGGGCACTCCGGGAATATTGTCGCTGGCATCGCCCATCAGGCCGAGGATGTCGATCACCTGATCGACTCGCTCGATGTTCCAGTGCTCCAGCACTTCCGGCACGCCGAGCGTTTCGTACGCGGCACCTTTGCGGCCGGGGCGAAAAATGACCGCATCATCGCTGACCAGCTGGTGATAGTCCTTATCCGGCGTCACCATCAACGTGCGGAAGCCCTGATCCGTCGCCTGATGAGCCATCGTGCCGATGATGTCGTCGGCTTCGTAGCCCGGCATGCGGATAACCGTGATATTAAGCGCTTCCAGCAACCGGTCGATATACGGCAACTGCAATCCTATGTCTTCCGGTAGAGCGTCTCGCTGAGCTTTATACTCCGGAAATACCTTGTGGCGTTCGGTCGGTTCGGAAGTGTCGAATGCGGCAGCGATGTGAGTCGGCTTTTCCTTCTTGATGATGTCCAGCACCGTGTTGGCCATACCGAATACACCAGAGGTACACAGCCCACCCGAGGTGTAGCGAGGACTGCGGATCAATGCGAAGTGAGCTCGATAGACGAGAGCCATACCGTCCAGCAGCACTAGTTTTTTTTGATCGGGAAAAAGGTTCGGTTCGGCAGCCATTTAGGAGATCATCTGATTGGAATAAGCGAGTAAGACAACGAGATCCCGGCCATCATGGAGGACCGGAACCCCTCAAACACAGGACGTTCATTCGACAGCCGTAGAGTCCACCGCCGAAAGACGAACATCATCAAATTCGATTTCACGGCCAGTCACAGTAAAACCAAAATCGGTCTTTGTCGGATGAGCGATGCCGGATGATGTCAACGCACCGATCGTTTCACCATTGATGAGCACGGATATTCTGTCGCCGTCGATCGTGACTTCAGCTTCGTGCCACGTCCCCGCTGTCAGTAGGTTCGGGATGACCACATCACGACCTTTGAGAAGTTTCTGTACTTCGGCGCGGCGGGTTTCGTCCTGTCGGATGTCGAAAATTTCATTCTTCATGAATCCATCCTTGTCGTCCGCGATGCGCACTCGGGCCGGGGAAAATGAGACACGGCAGATATGTCCGGCATGGACACTTTTGCAGGACCTGTCGTTGATGACTAGATTGAAATTCTTTCCATCCGTGAACCGGAACGCGAACCTGATGACAGCGTTGCGGAACGGAACTGCGGCCCGTACGACAGCACCATGACCGCGCTGAGGATCTTCCTGTCCCAGCAAATGGCCGTTTCGAATGGAAAAGGAATTGATGGGCACCTGCCACCGATCGCCGAGAGATTCACGTTCAAACGAATCTTCAAAGACAGGAGTCCCGGCGTTCGAGTTCAGACGCTTCAGGTAGATGTCTTTAAATTCGGCGACTGTTCCTTTGCCATGGTCCTGAAAAGCCAGCACGCCGGCGGAACGGGCGTACTTCGCGTCCAGGTCAATTAACTCGGCCAACACAACACCGTTCACCAACTGCACCAGCTTCGCCCCTCTGGCGATGATCACCATGTCGTTCCATTCGCCGTCTTTGAATGCCGCCTGAACGCTGGCGGGATCCTTGAATTCTTTCGCCGTCTTTACACCACTCTCGCTGATCGCCCCCTTCTGTCCGGCTGTCGCAAGATGGCTGCGGTATTTTTCGGGGCTCAGCGAATGATGCCACAGTCCCATCTTGTCCGACGATGCGACTTCAACCTGGTACCCACAGACCTGAAAATCATCGCGTTCTTCGCTGCGCACCTGAACACCGGAGTTTCCACTGGTGAAGCGTACTTTCAGACGCAGCTCAAAGTCTGCGACCTCGCCCCCACGCCAGATCAGCCAATTGCGTCCTCCGTCCTTTCGGCCCGTACACCTGATCGATCCATCCGCGACGGTCCAGGCGCCATCCGGGCCCTCCCATCCAGCCAGATCCTGACCGTTAAAAAGTGATTGGAAGCCGTCGTCAGCACGACACACCGAATCGCCGATGCAGGCGGATAGCGCGGCAGACACCAAGCCTGGGTAAACAAGGAATGGTAATAGTGACTTCATCACGGGGCTCCTGGCAGTCCGATGTGCTGAGGACAAACAGGTGCCACTTTAGCAGCGATCGTCGTATGTTGTAGTCAACAGTCACAGTGGTCGCTGAGAGTCCGCAAAGGTCTGGCGGGGCCCACACAGTGGCTGCATATTATTATGGCTTCAGCTTTGTGAACAGAAACCACGCGATGGCGGCGAGGACGGCAACAATGAGCATCTGCCGAACAAACGCCATGACGTTTCCGGCCAGACGGGAAAACGGACTGCCGCGCATCGCACGCTTCTGCAGATTCAAGGAGCCGCCGAACACTTTGCGACGGAGCCGCGCCGGGACGTCAGCCAGCGAGTAGCGCTGGCCGTCGATTTTCTCCCACATTTCAAGCGACGCATCCTGACGAGTTTCACTGGCCGCAAAAGAAATCTTCAGCCAGCGGCCCAGCTCTTTTTGAAGCCCATTGATCTTTTCGCTTTCGGCCGTTTCGGAAGTTTCTTCAATCACCTTCCCGATTTCGTCGTCCGTTTCGTTGCCGGAAAGTCCGATTCCCAGACACAGAACAATAAAAAGGCTGCGTTCGCTGTCTTCCACGAAGCTGGTCCTGTGTCGTGCTCGAGTGTTATTCACCGTTGCCGCGGCGTTCGGTGAGTCCGTCAAATCGGTTGAGATCGACTGTAATTGCATCCGCCGCTGTCGAGCAGTCTGCCACGAACGTTCCAAACGGGCTGGGCGGTCGTTCCGGCGTCGCCGCGACTGCGGGGACTGGGGCAAGTGGCTGATCGGCAGCATCGCGGCGTTCGGCACCGGCTTCCGCAAAAGGCGGACGTGGCCCGGGATATTGATAGTACTGACATTCCAGCCGACCGGCGTAAAGTTTGCGACGACGAGACGCTCTGCGACCAAAGTGGTTTTCAAAGCCGCGATAGGAAGTCAGAACATAGATGCCCCACGTTGCCATCGATGCGAAGCTGTGACCCATCACACGATAAACTGCTTCGACCTCTTCATTGTCCCCGAGCCGTTCACCGTACGGCGGATTTGTGACAATGCATCCATACTCAAGTGGTGTCTTAAGTTCGCTGACTTCCTCGCAGTTAAAGCGAATACTGCCGCCAACTCCGGCGTCCGTGGCGCATCGAAGCGAGCGCCGAATGGCGGCGGGGTCGTGATCGTACGCCATAATCGGAGCTGCCAGATCACGTTTGCGTACGTCGCGGGCCTCGACACGAACATTTTTCCAGATGGCTCGATCGAACCACTGCCAGTCCTCGGCTGCAAATGATCGCTGCAGGCCAGGCGCGATATTCTGTCCGATTAGCGCGGCTTCGATGGGAATGGTACCACTGCCGCAAAACGGATCGATAAGTGGTCGGTCGGAATTCCAATAGCTCAACTGAATCAGCCCCGCCGCCATGGTTTCACGTAACGGAGCTGTGCCAACAACCTGTCGATAACCGCGTTTGTGTAATCCGTCACCTGTCGTATCGAGTGTCAGCGTCGCCACATCCTTCAGCAGTGACACCTCAATGACGTACTCTGCTCCAGACTCATCGAATCGAAATCGATTGTGCTTTTTCTTAAGGTTCTCGACGATGGCCTTCTTGGCGACCCCCTGAACCTTAGGTACGGCATGCAGGGTTGATCGAATGCTCCGCCCCTTGACAGGAAACTTCGCGTCAACAGGCAGCAAATCCGACCAGGGCAGGGCAGTGGTCTGATCAAACAGGGCACCGAAATCAGGGGCGTGAAACTCCCCCACGCGGATCAACACTCGATCGGCGGACCGAAGCCAGAGATTGCATCGTGCGATGTCCGCTTCGTCGCCCTTAAAACAGACACGGCCGTCCGAAACGCTGCAATCGGTGTAACCGAGTTGCTGAAGTTCGCGGGCAACGACGTTTTCGAGGCCGAAGGTAGACGTGGCGATGAGATCGAAGCGGGGCATCGGATCAATCGAAGGGGCAGTGGAAATACCTGTGCGCCGTATATTATTCAGCGATCGGCTCCGTCCCGTACGGGTCCGGCGACGTACTGAGATACTGGTCACAGCATCACAAACTTTGCCCGGCCCCGTCAGATTGCTGGAACAATTGAACGGATTGACACTCGCAGGCTACACGGCGGATGTGGACTCGGCAACCAGTTCTTTCTGAGGTGACGGCCCGTCCGGATAAGCTTCTTTCGAACGGGAACCGGGTTTGGGGTCTTTCTTTCCGGGATTCAGCGAACTAGAATCGGGTTCTGTGTCCGATGATCAGCTTGTTTCCCGCTTGGTAACTCTCGATCGACGGTCTTATCGCGGAATGGCCGTAACTACGAAACGGTCAGAATTTTCTTTATTTGCCAGGCATCGTCGCCCGAACATCCTCTGGGGGGTCCAAAAGTATGCAGGTTGCCATCACCTGTCGACACGGCAGCATCAGTCCGGAACTTCATGAATACATCACTCGGAAATCTGAGAAAGTCGTTCGATATCTGGGCGAAGTCAGTGAAATCAATGTCACCATCGACTTTGAAGGTGGTCGATCAAACGTCGAAATGCTGGTCGAGATAGAGGGATACCATACCATAGTCGCTCACGTCGAAGGCGATGACGCCAAGACGACGTTCGACAGGACGCTCTCAAAAATGGAGCAGCAGGTACACCGATACAAGGAAAAGTCTCGAGACCACCGCCGCGAAAAACCCGTCGGAGAAGTCGCCCGAATTGCTGAAGAAGATTCATCACAAGACGACCCTGAATCATAGCCACCGGCACAGGTTTCGGTCGTAACCTGCGCCCTCATTTAATCACCGCACGTTGCCGTTTTGATCGGCGCAAGTTCGAACACTCAGGATATCAATAAAATGAAGCTGACCGATTTTGTTGTGAGGAAGGCCATCATACCGAACCTCAAAGCCAGCTCTAAGGAAGACGTCATTCGAGAGATGGTGGCTGGCCTGAAGAACACAGGCACGATCAAGGCCGAAGACGAAGAAGCAGTAGTTGCGGCCATTCTGAAACGAGAAGAACTGGGGTCGACGGGCATCGGCAATGGAGTTGCCGTTCCTCACACAAAGCATCCTGCCGCGGAAGAATTGGTCGCGACAGTGGCGATCTCACGCGACGGAGTCGACTTTTCCAGCCTCGACGGCGAAGATGTCTTTATCCTGTTCCTGCTGGTCTCTCCGCCGGACCGACCAGGCGATCATCTTCGTGGCCTTGAAAACATTTCACGCCACCTGCGCAGCCAAGATTTCTGCAACTTCGTGAAACAGTCGACGACTGAAAAGGATATCTGGGATCTGTTGTCCGAAGCTGATAGTAGCGATGAGGAAGAGGCCTGAGCGAAATTCGCTCGCCGGGATCGCCAGCTTGACATTCAAGAGAATGGCGATTGTACCGGTCCGCTCTGTTGCTCGACTGTGCGGTCAATCCTGCTCCTGCTTCGGCCGGAAGTGGACGGGGACGTTTCGAACACTTCAGCATGGGGCCGGTGTTACAGACCAGAAAAGCCTCGTTTTTTCAACGGGAGAATCCAGGATGAGTACGGATGAGCCAATCAGGCGGCAAATCACGCTGGCTCGTCCGAATGGTCTCCATCTGTCTCCGATCACGACGCTGGTGAAGGAAGTTTCGCCGCTTAATGCGAATGTGAAGATCAGCTTTGACGGCAAATCGGCCAGCGCCGAATCAGCGCTCGAACTAATGCTCCTAGGTGCTCCCCACGGAGCAAAACTGACACTGGAAGCGACCGGTGGCGACGCCGTTGCGGCGCTGGATGCGGTCACCGGGATTCTGGCAACGATCAGCGACTGACATGCGCGCCCCCCAGGACTGCTCGACTGCAGTCAAAGTCAACAGGGGCTGCCATCATTCTCTCATCGTTCGTCATCCGTGACCGCGATCTCGAACGACCAGCAGAATTGAAAGCTCCTAGCAACTCGGGAAATCGGACAGTTGGCGTGTCAGCAGCTTGTTCATGCGGGACAGACACCGCACTCGTCGACGAATGCCTGGGCCCCAAAAATGACCTTCGCCATCTTGTCTATTTCCGCGTAAGTCATGAAAAAATCAGGGGATAGGACGGTCTTTCTGTCGTAATCGGGACAATTCGTGCCTGTTCCGACGGATGTTCGACATTTACGTCCGGTTGTCAGTAGACTGCTGCGGGACAAACACCGAGAACCTCGGTGGTGGCATATATTCGCGTGTTCGAGACGTCAAAAATTCATCTTTTCGCAGACGGGTTTAATGCAAGTTCGAAGTGGCATCGCAGTTTCTCCAGGAGTCGTCGTCGGCCAGGCGCTCGTGCTGGGGTCTGAAAACTTCCGTATTCCCAAGAAATTTGTAGTTCGCGACGCTGTCGAAGCCGAGATTATTCGGTTTCGGACGGCACTCGATCACGTGTGCACTGACATTGAAGAGAACGAGGTTCTGGTTGCAGACAAAATGGGTGAGCGATATGCGGCCATCTTTTCTGCTCACCTGCAGATGGCTCGGGACCCGAAGATTGTTGGTGAAGTTGAATCGCTGATCAAAGAGAGTAAGTATTCACCGGAATATGCCGTCAGCCGTACACTGCGTGGATTTGCAGAGCAGATGCAGAATCTGGGCGACCAGTATCTTGCGGAACGCGCTTTGGATATTTTTGATCTCGAAAAACGATTGCTGCGCGAGCTGCTGGGAGAAAGCCGGGAAGAACTGACGAATCTTACACAGCCGGTCATCATACTGGCTCACGATCTGACGCCCGGAGAAACTGCAACACTGGATCCGAAGTACGTGTTGGGTTTTGCAACGGAAGTTGGGGGACACACTAGCCATACGGCTATCCTGGCAGGGGCGTTGGAGATTCCAGCCGTTGTGGGACTCGGGCGATGCCTAGCGGGAGTCTCCGGAGGCGAGACAGTCATTCTCGACGGCGACCATGGCCAGGTCGTGATTGACCCGGACGCACCAACGTTCCAGCGAGTAAAGGATTCACAGGCTCGAAACCTGCGTGTCAGTGAGCGTCTCGAGTCTCTGGACAACGTCGTATCTGCCACCCAGGACGGTCAACGCGTACATATCTACGGCAACATTGAATTTCCGGAAGAAGTTGAACATTGCAGCAAACGCGGTGCGGATGGCGTCGGACTGTATCGAACAGAGTTTCTGTATCTTGGAGGAAATCGGGAGCCATCTGAAGAAGATCACTTTGAAGCCTACTGTAAGGTCCTGAAAGCCTGCGGCGATCTGCCAGTGGTGATCCGTACGCTGGACATTGGTGCCGATAAAGTTCCGGCAAGAATTCGGGACCGATTTGCCGACAGCCAGAACCCGATGCTGGGACTTCGCAGTATTCGGCTGAGCCTGCAAAGCACACCGCTGTTCAAAGTTCAGCTGCGGGCCGTGCTGAGAGCTGCAGTTCATGGCAACGTCAGAGTCATGTTTCCATTGGTGTCCTCGTTGCTGGAATTTCGCCAGGCAAGAATGATTCTGATGGACGTAATGGAGGATCTGGAGGACGAAGGCATCGAATTCCAAAGAGATCTGCCCATTGGAATGATGATGGAAGTGCCTTCCGCGGTCATGCTGGCTGAGGAATTTGCTCGGGAAGTCGACTTCTTCTCGATTGGTACGAACGACCTGATCCAATACACTCTCGCCTGTGACCGGTCCGACCCGTCGGTCGCACATCTGTATCGATCAGGAGATCCATCAATTCTCAGGATGATTCAGATGGTCCTGAAGGCTGCGGACAAGCACGGAAAACCGGTCACCGTTTGTGGCCAAATGAGTTCAGATCCCAGGTTTATTCCGCTGCTGCTGGGGCTGGGTCTGCGGAACCTGAGTGCAACTCCGCACTCAATTCCGCGACTGAAGGAAGTTGTGCGAAACATTTCGATTCCCGAGGCAAAACGAATTGCAGCCCATGCCTGCACCCTCGACCTTGCTCGGGATGTGGAACATTATCTGTTAGGAGAGTTGGGACGCATTTGTCCTGATCTCGTTGTTTAAAATACTTAGGGGCCGCATTTGTCTGCGGCCCGAATTAAGACACGAACGAACAAGCGCCACCCGAATTGCGGCCGCTCCTGTCAGCATGCTCGTTGAAAGAGTATCTGACATCGACTGTGATACGGATGAAGACACCGCAACCGGTGTTACGTCGAACCCCCGCAAGGAATCTCTATTCAATCACAGAACACTGACTCAACCTGGTCTGCAGCCGCGCCCTTCAACGGCGAGCATATTCAGCTCGTTGCCGATTCGCAGCACGAACACGCTTGTCTCACGGGATTGTGTCAGACAGAAAATGTCGGTTGACCGAAGTTGTTTCACGTGATGGTTTGGGTTCGACGATGCTGTTCGTTCTCAGGAACGAAAGCAGAGTCATGAAAAAAGAAATGTTAATCAATGTGCTGCAGCCGGAAGAAAGTCGGATTGCAATCGTTGAAGATGGCAGCCTTGAAGAATTGTACGTGGAACGCAGCAGCGCTGAGAACTACGTTGGAAATATCTACAAAGGCAAAGTGGTCAACATTGAGCCCAGCATCCAGGCTGCGTTCATTGATTTCGGCGTTGGCCGGAATGGTTTCCTGCACGTCAGTGATGTCGAATTCCAGTACTTCAAGCACTTAATGAAGGACGGCCGGAATGACAGCGATGACGACGATGATGACCGCCCGCAACGGGGCGGCGGACCTCCAAAGCGTCTGAATGAGCGTAATGCCCGTAACAAACCTCCGATTCAGGAGATCTTCCAGCGGGGCAGCGAAGTCCTTGTGCAGGTGATCAAAGAAGGCATCGGCAATAAAGGCCCGACGCTTTCCACCTATATTTCAATCCCTGGTCGTTACATCGTCCTGATGCCGGGACTGGCACGGGTCGGCATCAGTCGGAAGATCAATGACGAGCGGGCACGTCGGCAACTGCGGCAGGCGATGCGGAATATTCGTCCGCCGGAAGGGCTGGGCTTTATTGTTCGCACCGCCGGAATTGACCGCGACGAAGTCGACCTAAAACGCGATCTTAATTACCTGTTGCGTCTCTGGGAGACCATCGTGGGTAAGATCAAGGAAAAGACCGGTCCCGTTGATATTTATGAAGAGAGCGACATGATGATCCGCACAATGCGGGACATCTACACAGGCGAGATCGACGCGGTTTGGATTGACGAAGACGCGGCGTATGAACGAGCGCGTGAGTTCATGAAAATTGTGATGCCCGCCCACGTCGATCGGGTCAGACGATTCAACAAGCCTGAACCGCTGTTCGCTTATTATGGGATCGAAGACGAAATTGCTCAGATTCAGGACCGAAACGTGCCACTCGATGGCGGTGGATCGCTGGTTATCGATCAGACTGAGGCCCTGGTAGCTATTGATGTGAACAGCGGTAACTTCCGAGTCGCTAACGACCCGGAAGAAACAGCGTATCGCATGAACCTTCGAGCGGCTGAAGCGATCGCTCGACAGATTCGACTGCGGGATCTAGGTGGAGTGATCGTCAACGACTTCATTGACATGCGCGACGAAAAACACCGTCGGGCCGTCGAACGCACCCTGGGAAAAGCAGTGCGTCGGGACCGGGCCCGCACTCGCGTCATGAGAATCAGCCCGTTTGGCTTGATCGAGATGACGAGGCAGCGGATACGTCCGTCACTACGACGCAGTATTTATCAGGACTGTCCGTGCTGTAACGGAGTCGGGCAGGTCAAGACGTCTGAAAGTCTGACAATTGAAGTCATGCGACTGGTCATGTCAGCAGCCAGCAATGAGGACGTGGCCAAAATCGTCATCGAGACGCATGACCGTGTCGCCAATGAGTTGAACAACCGCAAACGCAAAGAAATCATCAATCTGGAAGATGAACGCGATGTGGTCGTCAGCATTGTTTCGCGGTCAGACGTCGCTCCCGAACACCTGAAAGTCAGCTGTCAGGATGATGATGGCCGAGCAGTATCCATGGGAAGCTGACTGGGGGGCTTTTTCGTTCCCGAATTCCCGTCCCCGGAAAATCTGCCTGAGAACTTCACTGAGGTTCGGATTTCCCACTCGAAGTATCCGAAAGTCACGCTATACTCCGTGATTCGGCGGTTTTCGGCCGGAAAAACCTGAGTATTTGTTCCTGTCGGCCGTGATGGCCCGATCTTTTGCCAAGTTAGTGTCTCACCGAGGTAAGTTCCCAATGTTTGCCGTTATCGAAGATGGAAATCGCCAGCACCGTATTCAGGAAGGTGATGTGCTGTCTGTGGACTACCGCAACGGTGCGGAAGTCGGATCCAGTCTGACATTCGAACGAATTCTGATCGCGAATGGGGGCGGCCCCAGTATCATCGGCGCGCCGATGATTGAAGGAGCCTCGGTCGAAGCTGAAGTGATCATTGAAGAAGACAAGGGACCAAAACTGGAAGTGCAGAAAATTCGTCGTCGCAAGAACAGCCGTCGACACACGGGACACCGTCAAAAATACACGCGAGTCAAAATCACCTCCATTACGGTGCCAAATCTTGAGATTGTGGAAAAATCCGTAGCGCCTAAAGACGACAAGGCTGCTGAATAGTCAGTTGGCGACAGCAAAGTGAACAGAAAACGGCCGGATGTCCTGGGGACAACCGGCCGTTTTTTCATGCGCCGAAGATTGGGAGATCTCCATGCTGGCAGAGAATCAGGACGCTGGACGCATCATATGGTTTCGTCCACGACGGGATTTGTCAGAGTACCAATCCTGTCAATTTCAATACTGACCGTGTCACCGTCCTTCAGAAATACGGGGGGCGTGCGAGCCGCGCCAACTCCGTGCGGAGTGCCCGTCAAGATGACGGTGCCCGGCGCCAGTATCGTGCTGCCACTCAGAAATTCGATCAGCGCAGGCACATTGAAAATCATGTCGTCCGTGTTCCAGTCCTGCATGACGTTCCCGTTCAGCAAAGTGCGAATGGGCAGCGTGTTCGGATCCGGAATCTCGTCGGCAGTGACCAGGTACGGCCCCAGCGGACAAAACGTCGCGAACGTTTTGCCTCGACACCACTGACTGCCTCCCAGTTCTTTCTGCCAGTCTCGAGCACTGACATCGTTGGCGCATGTGTATCCCAACACATAGTCCAGAGCATCCGCCTGTGACACATTGTGACAGGTTCGGCCGATGACCACCGCCAACTCGCATTCGTAATCGACCTTGTGACTCTTAAGATTTCCAGGCAGGACGATCGGATCAGCGGGGTTCTGAACGGCCGTGCTGGTCTTCATAAACAGAACGGGGTGTTGAGGAATCGCCGAATTGCCTTCTTCAGCATGCTTTCGGTAGTTCAACCCAATGCAAAGAATGTCGACAGGGTGCACAGGAGCCAGCAGCTTCCCGGACACCTGCTGGCCGGTGGGGGTTAATCCCGAGTACAGATCACCTGCCAATCGAGTAAACGAGCCATCGCTGTTCGGTGCAGCAAAACAAATTGATTCATCGGCAAGTTTCAGGCGAGCGATTTTCATTCCGGCAATGTTCTTTACTACACAAGAAATCGGAAACTCAGAACCCGTCCCCGCTCTCTGGAGCAGGCGATCAGCCATTATCCATGCTGTGGGATGAGCGGCAGCCCGGCAACAAACCGTCATGGCGTTGGTACAGGCACACAGGGTCGAATCTGCACGACGACATGATAAACGAAAACACCCGATCTTCCAGGGTTCGGAGACAAGGTGTTTGTTTCACGTCTGGTGTTTCTGCCTCAGTTCGCTATCGCCCGACAACGCCGGCCGGGTAGATACTGGCGGCAGCCGCCGAGTTGCTTGAGACGGACGGCCCCGAGAATGGCAGGCTCTTCTGTCTCATCACGGGCGGCAGACGAATCAGTTGCTGTGCCTGCGGCACGCCTTCGGTAGAATACACGATTGGTTTTTGCCGGGACGGAATGTTGTCCGGTGGAGAGACCATTCCGGCTTCGTCAGATCGATAATGGAGATTCTGATTCAGATACGCTTCTCGATATCGATTCCAGAATTGCTGCGAATATGCCATTCCGCCTGCCCCGCCAAAGTTCGCAGCAATCTGTGACTGCGGCGCAATGTGTCGATAATTGTAGGGACGAAAACTGCTGTAGCCGCCATACGATGGCACACGTTGGTGCTGACCGTGAAGCCACGGATCCTGCTGGTCGAACGGGTATAGCTGTGCGCCGTTAAAACCCAATCTGCCGTAGTTGCAACCGCCGGTATTGCAGGCACTCGTAAAACCAACACTCGTGGCGTTATAGCCCACATCGTCCTGACCGGGACTGTGCACCGCAGTGAGGACACATAGCATGGTAACGGGAAGCTGAATCCGACGCATTTGAATCCCTCCAGGTCGAAATCTGCGCAGCCAATTCCATTCGCTGCAGCAATCTATCGCGGCCAGAGGAAATGGTGGCGGTGGTTTTTGACACCCAGGACTTCGGCAACTCAGAAGATATCGACGCGGCAGGTTATCCTGCCGCGTTTTTTGCGCTTTTAGGACGTGGCACACGCAGAAGTTGTCATTTAATCGGCAACATCTGCCGCTAATCCCCAATGAGCCAGCGATTCAGGATTTGGCCGCGCCTGACGATCTCGACACGGTTACATACCAGTCGTATAACGACGGGCTCCTGTGGTCAGCTCTCTTTACCCTCACGTCTGACCGTTCCCATCTTTTGAAGACGGATGGCTTACCATGACACGAAGCGCCCATTGTATAGGGCTGATTTGCCTTGCTGTATTTTCAGGATGTCAGTCGATCGACTCATCGGTGTTTCCCTGGTACACGGCGAAACAAACAAAGTACAAATCCGCCGAGGAAATTGCGGCCCTGAACAATCCCCAGCCCGTGGCTGCGCGCGTCGAAAGTGATCCTGAAGCTCAACAGATGGTCACTTCGACGGGCAGTTCACAACCTGTGTCGACAGGACGAGTTCAACAGCTGATTCAATCGGGACAGGCATCCCTTCGCGAAGATCAAACACCGACACAGCTTGGAAGAGCTCGGCAGGCATTCCAGGAGGCACTTAAACTGGATACTGGCAACGCCGACGCCCACCATGGCATCGCCATCGTAGCCGACCTGGAAGAAAGCTGGTCGGCAGCCGAATTCCACTACAAACAGGCGTTGCAACAGCGTCCGCAGGACCCAGGTATTCTGAATGACCTGGGCTACAGTTATCTGTTGCAGAATCGCTATCATGAATCTTCCCAGTATCTCAAGCAGGCTCTTCACGTTTCTCCGCAACACGAACATGCGCACATTAACCTTGCACTGCTGGCATTAAAACGCGGTGACCGCCCTGCTGCCGCATCCCAGCTGTCTGCGATCTACTCGTCAGACGACGTGAGTACAACACTTGCTCGCCTGGAAAATGAACTTCACGCAACTGATGGGGGTACTCCCCAGGTTGACGTATCGCAGCCACTGAACGCGTCATTTGAGGAAACAAAACGGCTGATGGCCGAAGAGCGCGCACGCGCCCAGAAGGCTCGCCAGGAAAAAAGCTTCCGCGAACAGCAAAGGCTGACAGCTGAGAGGGTTCAAACGCCGACTGGCCAATTGACTGTGCCCCGGCCGCAATCCAGCATACCTCAAGCGAACATTGCGCCGCCCCCGGCAACCTCAGACGCGGGAAGAATGCTGACTGAAAACATGGTTTCTCCGTCCGGCTACCAATCGTATCCGCCCTCAAACTCTCAGCATCCCGGCTTTGGTGGTGCGTCCGAAGGGGCGTTCGAGAATGTTCCGCAGGACGGCTACCTGACGGGTCACCCGCCAAACCAGCGGGGCGATGTTCCTTTGCACAACGCGCTGCCGCAATTCTCCGCCGACCGATCAGCACAGTTCCCACAGCAGACCGTGCAACCACAGCAGACGCAGCACACTCAGTTACCAAGATACGGAACTCAGACGCCACACGGCACCGAGCTGATGCCGGCACGAGGGCTGATTCAGCAGGTCACACAGCCAATGACTTCCAATCGTTATGGTGCTCCACAGCCTGCGGTACCAGTGCAGCAGTTTCAAAACCCTGCACCTCAGAATTACCGGGCGCCAGTCGCCGGACTTAATGCCGGCCCGGGAGCATTATTCCCAATCAGCGCAGGAAATGTATCACCAGGTACGAGAGGAATGAACCAGATCCAGTTACCGGTTTCGCAAGTGTCAGGTCAGCCCCAGTTTTCGGGACAACACGCTGGAAGTCTGCCAACAATGATGCCAGGAACAAACACCATGATCAACGGTGGGATGTATCAACAGCCGCCGAGGGTTCTTCCGGCCGAACAGCACATGCAGCAGATGCGATACACACCAGACAATACAGCGCCGCCAACCTCCGCAGCTCCTGCAGTGGGACGCCCGGTCTTTGCTGCGGGAGGTGTGCTGTCACCGACAGGCTTGCCACCGTCAACACAAGACAACCGGGCACAACAAGTGATCCAGAACAGTTCAGGTACCCCTTCCGTTATGCAAACCACGTCACAGGGAGTGCAGTCCGGGCTCAATCAAAGCAGCACGGGCCGGATTCCGTCGGTTCAACTCGGCTCGGTCGCCGCGCCAGGTCCGCTGGCGGCGTATGAGCAGCAGCTCCGTGGCCTCAACAGCCAGTACAACCAGGCGATACAGCAGGTTCATGATACCCGCACCAGTGTGAATCCCGTGCCAGCTCGTTATTGACACGATCCAACATCAGTGAGCTGGCGGAATTTAAGTTTGCCCTTACATCGCCAGACTAAGCAGGCGTTCTTCAATTTCGTGGATCACATCGGCGACTGTGCGACCGCGACACGATGTTGGCAGGCTGATCGGTGAGTCGCTGTCGATCCATAACTGCACGCGTTTTTCAGCAGCGACCACAGTACTGTGGTCGCGTCCACCGAAGTACATGCCGATTTCCCGGTAGGCCGACTTGGTCAGTTTCCGAGCTATGTACATAGCCAGGGCGCGTGGACAACTCACCGCCTTGCGGCGTGATTTTGAACGCAAATCATTGGTATTCACACCAAACGCATCGCAGATAACTTTCTCGACGTCGCTGATCCGCACCAGTCGGCGGCACTCGCGTTCCATATCTCCGAGAATCTCACGAGCACGTGAAACGGTGATGCGTTTTCCACCAAGCTTGAAGTGGGCGTGCAGGCAGTTCAGAGCTCCCTGAATTTCTCTGACATTCTTACGACACTTTATGGCTACGTAATCCAAAGCTTCCTGGGTAAAGCTGTCTCGAATCGGTAATGCCAGCGATACCGCGATGCGACGTCGGGTCTCTTCGGACGGGATTTCGATCCGACATACGAGTCCGCTCATGAAACGCGTCGTCAATTCTTCGCGATGCTTGCTGAGCAGTCGAGGATGACGGTCCCCGGTAATCACAAGTTGCCCGCCGTGCTCCAGCACCTGTACCACCGTGTGCAGGAATTCCTCCTGAGTGGCTCGTTTGTTATCAAGGAACTCAATGTTGTCCACCAGCAAAACGTCCACGTTGCGAAACCGCTGCCGAAACGACGGAACAGTTTTGGAAGCCAGTGCCTGCGTGAAGTAGTTCGTAAACGACTCACTGGTCAGATACATCACATTCAGGTTGGAATGCGTTGCCTTGACCTCACTGTAAATAGCTTCCAGCAAATGAGTTTTGCCAATGCCTGTTGGACCGTGAACATACAACGGATTGAAGCGTTCACCGGGAAATTCCGCGACCTGCCGTGCGGCCATCAATGCCAGGTCGTTGCACGCGCCGGACATCATACCGGCGAAACGTCGAAATCGCCGGCGATTCGCAGGTCGCACCGCTAGGGACTGAACACCGTTTACCGATGCAGCCACCTGGGAAGGCGTCACGCGCACCGCTGCGGCATCTGCAGAACCGTCTATCGGAGCGAGCGGAGCAACTGGCCGTTTCGCCACGGTCGACGCCTTCTTTGGCGAAGAAACCGGCGTTTGCAGCGACTCATCCACTGACAGTTCAAATCTTCCGGCGGGGCCCAGCAGATTTGCTGCAGCCTTGTTGAACTGTGACCGAAATCGTTTCAACAGCCAGTTTGAAATAAACGGGTTGGGCACGTAAATGTGCAGCGTTTCGCCGGCAACGGAAAACCTGCTGCGGTCACGAAACCAGTGTAGGAAATGTTGATCACCAACGGCCTCACGAATGGCCGCAACGATAGGCTCAGACTCAGCGGCATGGTACGGTCCCGTCGTCTTTCCCTGATCAGCGGGCTGCGTCATGCGACCCCTCCATCGAAACTCCGCGCAGCAGCTGACCAAGGAGAGGAAAAGTGCAGAAGACCGGCACTCCGTCGCCTACGGCAGACACGTCGGGAGATAACTCATGTGTGGATACGTGCGACAGAGGTGCAGAATTCCGTCGCATGTCTTACTCAACTCAACGGCGACGATCTTAACTCGCAATAACCAACTGTCAAATGACGCAGCGTCATTTATCATGCGCAAAAACAGACGCGGAACGTAAGTCCGTTTTAGAACACCACTTCTAAAATTGGTGCGAAGAAACCGACATTTCTGATTGCCGAATCAGAAAAACATGCTCTCACTGAAACTCCTGATTTATGTCACGAATCAAAGTTGTCTTTTCCATCGGCTCGATGCATGGCGGAGGGGCAGAGCGGCAGTTGGTCTCACTGTTAAGACACATTGACCGGACCCGCTTTGAACCATTCCTTTACCTGGTCTATGGCTCCGGACCTCTTCTGACTGAGGTTCCCGAAGACGTTCCAATAACCACATTTGAATCACGCAACACCAATCGCTCAACTGTCTTTCCAGGAGCAATGCACCGCAGGCGAGTCCATGACATGAGCCGATTTCTGCGCGAAGTTCAGGCCGACGTCAGCTACGATCGCACCTTCCTGATGACACTGATTGCCGCCGACGCAGCACAGCGAGTCGATGTTCCAAACGTTTCGACAATTGTGACGGACCCGAAGTATGGGTTCCGCTCCGTCGCTGGACGGTTCCAGTCAGTCAAGCGACGACGGTTGCGACGACTCTATGCCCGGTCCGCCTGCGTTGTTGCCAATTCCAGCGGCGCTGCCCGATCAGCGGAAACGTTTTACGGGCTGGTACCGCGTTCAGTCACAACGCTGCACAACGGCGTCGACATCGACCGTGTGACACGACAGGCCGAGGTACAGATCAACGACGCCTGGTGGAACACAACGGCGGCGGGCAGGCAGACATTTCGAATCGTAACGGCTGGCCGACTGAACCGAGAGAAGGGGTTCCATCTGCTGGTGGACGCGGTCGCTCGTCTGCAGAATCAGCAGCCCGACGTGGATTTTCGATTGGTGATCATGGGAGAAGGTGATGGAAGACAGGCTCTCGAAACGCAGATCGCCGAACTTCGTTTGCAGGACACCGTGCGACTGCCGGGATTCCGCAGCGAGGCGCCTGCCTGGTACAAGTCCGCGGACCTGTTCGTGCTCCCTTCTTTTTTTGAAGGGATGCCCAATGTGCTGCTCGAATCAATGGCCTGTGAAACGGCCGTGCTTTCCACCGACTGCCCGTCCGGACCTGCAGAGATTTTGGAAAACGGTCGGTTTGGAGCGCTGTGCCCAACCGGAAACGTAAACGCTCTGACAGCAGAGATTGGAAAATTCGTGGCAGATGGTAGCCTTGCGAAACGTTATACTTCTGCAGCGACCGACCACGTCCGCCGCAATTTTTCAATTTCAGCATCCGCTGAACGTCTGGGAAACCTGCTCGAAACGGCAGCGGCGACAGGCAGGTCTGATTAAACATGACGAAGACAATCCAGCCCGCGACCAATCCGTCCGACGGCGCTGTCCGGCCAGGCACCGAGAGAGCTTCGGCAACAAAAAACAAAGTAATTCTATGATGCTGACTATCCAATCCATCTCACGTAATAGCTCTCTCCAGATCACGGATTCAGGTCACCCCGTGAGTGCCGAGCCATCGTCAGCTAATACAGTTGCGGCAGACTGCCGGACCACGGTGGACAGGCTGCAGGGCGTTCGTCCGGCGACGTCGGCTCTGCGGAGCACGGTCGTGCAAGCCACCCTCATAGCCCTGATGATTCTGACACAGGTGTCGCATTGCTGGGCGCAGTCTCGCGACCGGTTTTCGGAAATTCGACGGCGAATGGTTGCCGAAGTTATAGAGGCCGAAGGAATTACGAATCCTCATGTGCTTGAAGCCGTTCGAAACGTGCCGCGTCACGAGTTCGTCAGCGGTACGCTTCGAGCTCGTGCCTATCAGGACACGGCGTTACCGATTGGTTCGCAGCAAACGATTTCTCCACCCTACATCGTGGCGTACATGACCGACACCATTGACCCGCAACCGGATGATCGCGTTCTGGAAGTGGGAACAGGCAGTGGCTACCAGGCTGCGGTACTTGCCGAAATCGTCAAGGAGGTGTACTCCGTGGAAATTGTCTCCACTCTGGCAAAGTCCGCGTCCCGGCGGCTGACAAAACTTGGTTATGACAATATCAAGGTTCGTGACGGTGACGGCTACGAAGGCTGGGCAGAACACGCCCCATTCGACAAGGTGATTGTGACGTGCTCGCCGGAGAATGTTCCACAGCCGCTCATCGATCAGCTTCGCGATGGCGGCATGATGATCATTCCGAAGGGACAGCGATATCAACAGTCATTCTATCTGCTGCGCAAGGAGGGCGGTGAGTTGAAGGAAGAGAAACTGGTGCCGACGCTGTTTGTGCCGATGACGGGTGAATCAGAACAACAGCGACGGGTACAGCCCGATCCCAGACGCCCACGTCTGGTGAATGGCAACTTCGAAATCGACGGCAACGAGGATGGCCGGGTGGACGGCTGGCATTATCAACGACAGGCGGAAATGTGTTCGGAGAAACCGATGAGAGGCCCTGTCTGCCTGCGGTTTTCCAATCAGGATCCCGGTCAGTTGTCGCAGGCACTGCAGGGCTGTGCCGTGAGCGGCCGCAATGTCGCGGCACTTGACTTCGCTGTGTGGGCGCGAGTCGATTCGGTGGTTCCCGGTCCGGCAGCGACAGACGTCGCCGCTGTCGTCATTCACTTCTACGATTCCGTTCGTCGCGAACTGGGCGTTCAGATTGTGGGCAAGTGGCGAGGAACCGCAAACTGGCAGCAGTCACGGCGCCGCATACCCGTGCCTCCCAACGCCCGAGAAATTGTGATCAGGATCGGGCTGAATGGCGCAACGGGAACGCTGGATCTGGACGATTTCCAGATGGATCACGTCCCTCGTCGCTGACACCGCTTCAGCATCACGCAGCCACATGGTATGGTGACTGTGAACTCGGTAGCGGGACAGTGACAGCTTACCAGGCTGAATGGAAATGCATCGGTGCGGCGGACAACATCAGCCTGTTATCCTGTCGACACACCCTTTGCCAACTGGTGCTTTTGCGCGGGCCGACAAGAAAACGATGGGGATTTTCATGCACATCATTCCGCCGCACTGTGGCAAATTCTTTCTATGCGGCCGACGATTGCGAATTTTCCTGGTATTCCTGTCACTGCTGTCTGCGACCGTGAGTGCAGAGGACAAAGTAGGCAACGCTGTGCGAAAAGCCGTTTCTACGGTAGCTCCCGGAGTGGTTCGTATTCGAATCATCGGTACAGCAAACGGCGGCGACCTGACGGTTAATTCACAGGTCACAACCGGAGTCGTCATCAGCGAACATGGGGAGGTGCTGACGAGTGTACTGGGGTTCAACGGCAGTCCTGCCGGCATTCTTGTGCAAGATTCCACAGGAAATCGCAGTGCCGCAAAGGTCATCGCCACGGATCATATCCACAAGCTGGTGCTGCTGAAATGTGAGTCAGAAGGTGTCGCTCCACCACGGTTTGCTGCGGAACGCTGGCCGGCAGTGGGGGCGTGGTCGGTCGCTGTCGGAAAACTGTACCCCGGCCCTCAACCGTCATCGTCGCTGGGTATTGTCAGTGCGACGCATCGAGTTCACGGAATCGCCATTCAGACCGATGCAAAAATCTCTCCGGTTAACTATGGCGGGCCTTTGATTTCACTCAGTGGTGAGGTACTTGGAATTCTGGTTCCATTGTCCCCTGGCGATTCAGGGACTGAAATCAGTGCGGGGGTGGAATGGTATGACTCCGGAATTGGATTCGCGATTCCGGCGGTCGACGCGCTGAATATCGCAGAACGACTGCGTACCGGCAGCGATCTTGTTCACGGAGTCATGGGAGTCGGCTTTTCGACGCGCAATCCACTCGCCACAGATTTTGTGATTCGCGCTGTTCATCCAGGCTCACCAGCAGACGTCGCCGGTCTGAATAAAGGCGACCAGGTCGTAAGGGCGAACGGCCTGCAAACGACTCGCTTCGGGCTCTTTGAATCCGTCGTCAAGAAGTCGTATGCCGGCTCAACACTCAGTCTGACGTTAAAACGCGGGGACGAGTTGCTGGAAAAAAACGTAGTTCTGGCCAGCAAACTGAAACGATTGCCCCGGGGTTTTCTGGGCATCATTGCCGACGGGGCGGAAAGTAATGCGAACGGCGAGGACGACCAGGGTGTACCGGTCCACGCACTTCCGGATTCACCTGCCGCCCGAGCCGGGCTGAACGACGGCGCGATCATCACAGCGGTCGACGGGGAAAAGATTACATCAACGGCCGAATTGCGGAAGAACCTGATTGCAGTCAAGCAGGATCAACAGGTGGAGTTGTCAATTGCGTCGTCCCAGGGCGACGCAATGAGCTCAATCACCATCACCGCGAAAACCCGCCCCGGAACAGTGCCATCGCTGCCCCTGGAATTTCTGCCGCGAATCTATGGTGATCCTTTGGATGTGGAGTGGCATCGTCAGGAAGACAAACCTGAACAGAGCGGCAACAGTGTTTGGTCGTACGTTCCGAACGACGAAGTCGCCATGACGACCGGCGTCGTCGTCCTGCTTTCTGAAAGTACTACGCCGCCAGAAGCTGTGCTCCGCCAATGGGCTGACGTTGCTGAGCAGCACCGACTGCTGCTGGTGGTACCGATAAATTCTGAAAAAACAGACCTAGGACGAGAAGATCGAATTGTCGTCACCGATGCGGTGGCCACAGTAGCGAAAGGCAGAAAGCTCGATACTCGCCGCATTCTCCTGGTGGCAAAGGCGGAACAGTCTCAGTTGTGTACACAATTACTTCTTCATCAAAGACTCCCGCTACTCCGTGCAGCCGTTTACGTCAGGTCGTGGCCGCAGGTTTCGGGACTACCGTCAGAACAACTCGCCCGCAAATCGCCGTCTTTTTTGATATTTCGCGATGCCGTCCAGTCACCTCAGTCACAGGCACTGGCCGAGCAGGCCACATTGGATCTTAGAGACGCAGGTGTGTGGACGCTGAATCCACCGTTTCCAGCGGAGTCAGAACCGTCGGTTGCACAACAGATTGCCGCATGGGCACTTGTGCTGAAGGCTGAATAAACATCACGCTTCAAGCGTCTATAGAGCACTTGATTATCGACAGACCAGCGAACAAGCGCTGAGTCCGGCAGGGTGGTTCTGGGCGGGAAGCCATATTTGTATCCCCCGGAGCGTAAAACCAGGTACCCCACCGAGAACTTGATTCCTGTGCCGGTCAGTTGCGAAGTCGAATGGCCCCACCGTACAATTGGTCAACTAAGGATCTGTCCTGCATATCGAGGAATTGGCAATGACTGTTGTTGAATTGATACCCCGGCTCACTCAGTTTGCGCAGGGCAATGAGGGTGGTGGCGATTTTGTCACGATTCTCCTGGGCGGGTTCCTGCTGATCGTCGGATTCATCCTGCTCATCTTAGTTGGCATGTTTGCCTCCGTCGCGGCATTGTGGTTTCGGGGATTCATGTCCGGAGCCAATGTAGGGCCTCTGCAAATGGTGGTCATGAAGCTGAAAAAAGTGAATCCCAACGTGATCGTGGAATCACGCATTATGGCTCGGCAGGCGGGACTGGAAAACATCACGACGAATCGGATGGAGTCGCACTATCTGGCCGGCGGTAATGTACCGATCATTATTCGTTCTCTGATCGCGGCCAATCGAGCCAAGATCGATCTGCAGTGGAACACTGCCGCAGCCATCGACCTCGCTGGCCGAAACGTGCTGGAAGCTGTTCAAACGAGTGTAAAAACGAAGGTCATTGATTGTCCGGATCCATCTCGCCACGGACGTTCAACGCTGGACGGAGTCGCACGTGACGGTATTCAGCTGAAATCTCGTGCTCGTGTAACAGTCCGCACAAACCTGCAACAATTGGTTGGTGGAGCAACGGAAGAGACGATCATCGCCCGAGTCGGCGAAGGCATCGTTTCCGCCATCGGCTCGTGCATGACGCATAAGGAAGTTTTGGCCAATCCAATGCTGATCGCAAAGACGGTACTGGAAAAAGGATTGGATTCGCACACGGCCTACGAGATCGTTTCCATCGACATCGCCGACATTGACGTCGGAGACAACGTGGGCGCCCGGCTACAGGCCGATCAGGCCGAAGCGGACGTCCGCATCGCTCGAGCGAAAGCTGAAGAGCGTCGGGCTCAGGCGGTGGCCAGCGAGCAGGAAATGAAAGCCCGGACGCAGGAAAACCAGGCAGAGGTCGTGCTGGCTGAAGCAGAAATCCCCATGTCAATGGCAGCAGCATACCGCAACGGCGGTCTTCGCGCCAGCGGAACATAACATCATCGTATCTCAGGCCCGCTTCACATCTATGGGGGCGTGTGCGGCCATGCGGGACGTCACCCCAGAGCGGTAAACGGCAACAGGTACGTTCCCCACGGGCGCTCGCACAAGGTTGATGATTAGGTTGTCTTTTCCGATTGACAGAGGCTTTAGTCAAACACAACTGGCCATTACCTTTGGCGAAGCCACTGCCACTGACATCCAAATCGAGCAGACAGGATTCTTTCTGAGCGAAGTGCTTGAGGCGACACAGGCGGCAGCGTAGACTTGCCGAAACAAAAACTGCGCATGAATTCGGAATCAGGATGTGACCGCATTTGTGCGTTTCCCAGACCCACTTGCAGGGATCGAAACGCAATGGATGAAGTCCTTCAGATTGAATTGACCAGCTACGAACGCGATGTGCTGTTGCGGGGACTGCGCTACGTACGCAGTTCGATCATGCTGGAAACACGAGATCCGACGAAACAGGACGACCTTCGTCGCGGAGGCCTTCTGGATGAAATCCAGATGCTGTCCCAAAGACTGGAAGTCACCGATCCCGTGTCCGCTACCGGCGTGTAGCCCCTGGACCCAGCGCAGAGTGTTGATCCATGCGTTACAAGAATGTCTGTGTCGAGGCGGTAGTGCATCGTCAACCGCCGAACGTTGTCACATCTGATGACATCGAACGTCAACTGGAGCCGGTATACAATCGCCTTAATCTGCCGTTTGGCCGTCTGGAACTGATGACGGGAATTCATGAGCGGCGTTTCTTTGATCGTGGCACACTACCTGGACAAATCAGTGTCCGGACCGCAAACGCGGCCGTGGAGGCATCTGGAGTGCCTCGGGAAGCATTTGGTGCGTTGATCCATGGTTCGGTTTGCCGAGATCAGATGGAACCAGCCACGGCAGCCGGCGTACACGCAGGAGTCGGGCTGCCCGATGATTCGCTGGTCATGGACGTCAGTAACGCCTGTCTTGGCCTGCTAAACGGGATGCTGGTGGTCGCGGATCTGATCGAGCTGGGACGAATCAGGGCCGGAGTCATCGTAGGTACCGAAACCGGGCGAGGACTGGTCGAGGGCACGATCGACAGCCTTCTGAAGGACGAATCGCTCACCCGAAAGTCCATTAAATCAGCATTTGCGTCGCTCACCATCGGCTCCGGCAGTGCAGCAATCGTGCTCTGCCACAGGAGTCTGAGCCGGATTGGGCACCAACTGGTTGGAGGAGCGTTTCTGTCGGACACGTCGCAGCACGATCTGTGCGCAGGGGGCGTCGAAGCCGAAGTTCACGGAGACAGTCGGCCGCGAATGGAGACGGACTCAGAGGGCTTGCTGCGAGCCGGAATCGCTCTGGCAGAGCGGACGTGGCAGAAAATGAAGAGCGAAGTGGGATGGAGCAATGCGGATGTCAACTGTGTTTTTACTCACCAGGTCGGCAAACAGCATCGCGCTACGCTGCTGGAGAAGCTGAAACTGGACCCGAATCTGGACTTTCCAACCGTTGAACGGTTCGGAAACACGGGGGCTGCCGCGCTGCCGATGGCGCTGGCCATGGGACTGGAGCAGAATCCGCCACCTGCCGGCGCGAAGCTGGCGCTGCTGGGGATCGGAAGTGGACTGAACTCAGTCATGCTGGGTATCGAATGCGGCACCGGTCGGTGATGTCCTGCTGCAGAATGTGCCGGTGCAGGGTGCTGATTCAGGGCAAATCAGAGGTTTGCCCTCCACTTTTCCGTCTTTGTCTCCAATTGAGCTTCAGATTATGTTTTTTTGTGAGAATACCGTGTTGACATAAAAAGTCGATTAGGGCTATCACTCGGCCTCTCAAACCGAACTCACTCCTGAGTTCACAAATCCCTTCTCTCTCATCTCTTCTTCCCGTCCGGGAAACCTGAGAACACGAAGACCTGCTCAAGGGTCACCATAATTTTTCTGTTCATACTTTGAACGGGAATATGGAGTCGCGTTCGCACTTCGATCGATCCTCCCTCTCTCTCTCACCCTTTCGACTTGGTCAATAGTTGAGGAAATCATGAACGAGTACGCATCCGGCGCTCATCATGAGCCGCAAATCCTTCAGTTCCCCGGTAGCTCACCGCCTACCGTGCAAGGTTCGGCTGATAGCACTCCAGAAACTCCAACGGATTCCGCTCCGGCTCCACAATCGGTGTTGGTGTTCTCACCGCGTCCGGGGGCTCGTCAGCTGCTCGCTGACGACGTGCGGAAACGAGGCATGTCTGTCTGCGAAACAGACAGTCCGGACGCGATGTTGTTTCATCTCAGCCGTCAGGAGTTTCAAATCTGCATCATCGACGATGCCGATAATGTTTCCCGACTGCAGGAAGTCAACGCGGCCATTCGCAATCATTCACGATCTGCACAGATCCTGTGTATCGTTTCTGAAGATTCCCGATGGGGTCGCGAAACCGTCCCCACGTTCGAATGCGAGATCATCGAACGGCCGTTTTCGGCGACTCGATTTGGTGCGTCACTGCTGACAGCCATACAAAAATGCGAGCTCATCCGAGAAAACGAAAACCTGAAACGCCAGCTGCTGAATCGCAACCTGATGGATCTGGTCGGCAGTACCGCCGCCATGCAGGCCCTGCGGGAAAGTATCCGCATCGCCGCAGACGATGACCGCACGGTTCTTGTTCGCGGCGAATCGGGCAGCGGAACAACGCTGATTGCGGAAGGACTTCACCGCTGCAGCCGCCGCGCTGAAAAGCCGTTCCTTCGCATCGACTGCAGTCTGCACTCAGTTGAAACACTGGAACATCAACTGTTTGGCGACGGATCAGAAGGCGGTTTCCCCGGCTATCTGAATATGGCGGACGGAGGATCCGTCTTGCTGGATAACGTGGAAACGGTCGCTTTGCCATTTCAGAAAAGACTCGCTCAACTGCTGGAACAGCGGGCCACGTCGATTCTGAACGGGACGGTGGATTCTCCGAACATCCGCTTCATTGCTGCCACGCATTCAGACTTGAATCGTCTGGCCATGGAAGGACGTTTTCGCGACGACCTGCTGCAGCACCTGAGCGGAATTACGCTGCAGTCTCCTCCGTTGCGGGTTCGACACAACGACATCCCACTGCTGGTGGAGCATTTCATTGGAGAGATTTCTCTCAAAGAAGGCCGTCCACCTCGAAGTATAAGTACGGATGCTCTGCAGCTTCTGGAAGGTCATTCGTGGCCCGGCAATGTTCGCGAACTGCAGAACATCGTCGAACGTTCCTGCACAACAGATGTTGGTGGTGTCATCACTGCAGACTCGCTGCGACCTTGGTTGCAGAATGAAGCTGTCGAAGACATCAGCGTCGATGGAGTGGGGATGACCCTGCGGGAAATGGAACGCAAATTGATTGAATCGACATTTGCCCGCTGTAACGGAAATCGCGAACGGACGGCACAGATCCTGAAGATCGGACTCAGAACGCTGTCCGGAAAACTCAGAGAATACGGCTACCCACCTCGTGGTGGTCCAGGTTCAAACCTGAAGATTCACGCGCCGGAGCGACAGGCCGCTTAGGCATCGTTTCGCAGTCGTCAGGACAAAAAAGGGCGAGTCTTCCAATGGAGACTCGCCCTTCCTGCATTTGGTCCTCTGAACGTACGCCTCAGTGTGTTGTACGCTAGATCTTGGAAGACCTGCGTCAGTGTGCACGCGCATTCCCAGTGGGTACGCTGCGGGGCACTCCTCGCGTGTGTTCATTCCGACGAGAACGGATCCAGTGGCTCGTCTTGCTGCAGAATTGTGCGAGGCGTAAACTGCCTGATTCATTGCTCACAACGCTGGTCGACTACGGCCAGAAGCGACGGGCGGTGATATCAGTCGGGTACCACACCTCGGTTTGCACCAAAAATGTTTCGCGTCGTCGCCAGCAACCTCAGGCAACTGTTTACAGCAGCCGCGCTGTTAGCGCTGTTGCTTATAGCCCTTGAGGTCTGGCTGCAGACCAGCACTGGTGTGCCCACAGCCCGCACCGTCTCTCCGCAGGCGGCAGCTGAACTGCAACCTGTTTTGGTACGGTCCAGTACTGTTCACCATGAGCTGCTGAGGTTGAGCAGTTCTGCGTTTTCCGCAGGGGCCGCCAACTTCTCCACAAACAGTCTCGGCCTGCGCGGACAGGAACCGGCGACGCCGAAGCCTGCAGGACTCTATCGAGTTCTGATTTTGGGCGACGAAACCGTCCTGGGCCCGGGACTGCCGGAAAGACATACGCTGGCTTCCAGACTGCAGGGGTTTATTACGGACAGGACAGTTCGAAACGCTGAAGTATTGAATGCAGGAGTGCCAGGCTACAGCCCGCTGCTTTCCTTGCTTCAGTATCGAAACGAACTCTTCAGACTGGAACCGGACTTGATTGTCCTGCACTTCGATATGACAGACGTCGCAGACGATGTTGTCCATCGCAGGCACCTGAAGGAAACAGACGGTCGGCTGACCTGCGTCCATCCGTGGCTCCACGACCGACGGAACAGTCAGACAATTTTCCCGAATCTTCTGACGAAATCCGCGGTCTGGCGTGCGTTAAGGACAAAGATCCTGAATGCCGGAAAGACAGAAGGCAGCGCGCACACATCCACCTGCCGGCAATATGAATGGACCACGAAATCAGCTCTGGATCTGCGACTGCAGGTGCAGCACGCCATGGCGCCAGTGACTCAACTCGCAGATCTGGCAAGGCAACATGACACACAGCTTGTGATCGCGACATCTCCGGTACCATGGCAGGTCGCTTCGTCCGACGACTTCCCTCAGTTGTCTCGACAGATTCGACTGAGCGAAAGCTGGCCGGTTTCCGGGGATGTGCCTCAACTGGTGCTCAGCGCGTTGTGCCGTAATCTGTCCATTTCGTTCTGCGATGCGACCGCGGCGTTTCGCAGCGTCAAAGCCTCGTCAAAGCTCTATCGGTCCGATGCGCCGCATCTGTCCGAATTCGGTACCGCTCTTTACGCTCGCGAAATCGCTGCCACCCTGTTCAAATCTCCGGATATTGCCCGGACGATGCTTCAGGCAACAGCAGCATTGGCACCAACAACAGATAAATTATGAACGCATACGAATCTGCCTGCCACTACTTCGCAAATGCAGCGTCGGTGATGGACCTGTCGCCGAATATGAAGAAGCTGTTGCTGACGCCGGAACGCGAAGTCAAAGTCCAGGTCGCGATGAAGATGGACAATGGTGAAATTGCCACGTTCGTGGGGTACCGCATTCAACACAACAGTGCTCGAGGTCCCATGAAGGGCGGGCTGCGGTTTCACCATGACGTTGATGCAGATGAAGTTCTGGCGCTGGCCTCGCTGATGACCTGGAAGACAGCCGTTGTCGACATTCCATACGGCGGAGCCAAGGGGGGAATTTCTGTCTCTCCCAAATCGCTCAGTGATGCCGAACTGGAGCTCATGACCCGAAAATTCGTAGACGAATTGCAGGATGTCATCGGCCCTGACAAGGATATACCAGCGCCCGATATGGGCACCAACGCTCAGGTGATGGCGTGGATCGTTAATCAGTACGAAAAATACCACGGGTTCAACCCGGCGTGTGTCACCGGCAAGCCACTGGAACTGCACGGTGCGGACGGTCGAGAAGAAGCAACAGGGCGAGGCGTCGGCCTGTTGACTGAAGCGATGCTGCAAAAATTCGACCGGCCGCTCACCGACACCACCATCGCGATTCAGGGATTCGGTAACGTAGGGTCCTTCGCCGCTGCGTATCTACACGATCACGGCGCTCGTGTTGTCGCGATATCTGACATCAGTGGTGCCCGGTTCGATTCTGCCGGCATCAATATTCCCGCCGCTCTGCAGCATGTTTCCCGGAACGGCTCTCTCGACGGCTTCGATGCGGAACAGCAGATATCCAACGAGGAACTCCTGACACTGGACGTCGATGTCCTGATTCCTGCAGCCCTCGGCGGAGTTCTGACAAAGGAAAATGCGGCCGATGTCCGTGCCCGCTACGTGGTTGAAGCGGCAAACGGACCGGTGTTGCCGGACGCTGACACCATTCTGCACCAACGTGATATTGTTGTGCTGCCCGACATTCTTGCGAACGCCGGTGGTGTCACCGTCAGTTACTTTGAATGGGTACAGAATCAGCAATACTTCCGGTGGGATCTGGAACGAACGCGAGCAGAGCTGGCGAAAACACTAATCGTCAGTTTCGAAAAAATGTGGGCGATTGCCACGGAGAAACACATCCCGCTGCGTTCAGCCGGGTATCTGATGGGCATCGGTCGAGTTGGCCGGGCCACCGTTCTGGCCGGAATCTGAATCTGAGACAAAACATGAACATGCTCGACCGGGAACTTCGATCCCTGCAGCTCTTCCACGGGTTGACTGACGAAGACGCTTCTCATATCTGTGGTGCTCTGCAAATTTCTGAATTCGCAGCGAATCAGGCAATCCTCAAAGAGGGAGAGTCCATTCAGGCTCTGTGGATCATTCTTTCCGGAGAATGTATCGTGAGCCGGTCCGCAGAATCCGGTCCGGAACATCCGTTGGCGATTCTGAAGGAAGGAGATGTCTTTGGCGAAATGTCATTCGTACGAACGGCTCCTCATTCCGCGTCAATTCGAGCGCTCACTGATGTAACAGCGTGCTGTTACTGCCGTGATGATTTTCTGGGGCTTTCTCAGCAGCACCCCGATATCGCACTGCAAATCACGTCAAATATCGCAGACGTCCTGGCAGAACGACTTCGCCGCATGGACACCTGGGTCTGCGAAATCATGGCGCGCCCGGACGGCCGCAAACACCGCAGCGAATGGGAGAGTTTTCGGTCGGCCGTTTACACCAACTGGAATTTCTGACACCAGACGGAGCGTGGCACGCCTGGAGAAACCGCCCGACTTGCGGCCACTGGTCGCTGCAAAGATGACGCGTCATACGCCAAAGTCGACAGAAAGAAACAGTTCTGTTTGCCGCGATTGTGTCAGAGTATAGCGGTCGAGTGAGACCCACTCGATTTCGTGTGGTATGATGTCGCCTGTAATTCCACGCCATCATTTGCCCGACCGACCATGAACGACCTGACTTCCTACGTTGATACCATCGCCCGGAACGCCCGCCAGGCGTCGGCGGATCTAACCACTGTCAACGGAGAACAAAAACTCCGCTGGCTGAACCGCTGCGCAGACAGCCTTGTTGCTCGCGCTGACGAAATCATTGCTGCGAATGCCAGAGACCTGGCAGCTGGGGAAGAAAAGGGGCTGAGCAGTGCCATGCTCGATCGCCTGCGACTTTCGCCTGAACGCCTGCAGGGAGTCGCTGACGCGGTCACTGAGATCGGTCAGCTGCCTGATCCGGTCGGTGAAATCATGGACAGCAGCAAACGCCCGAACGGCCTGTTGGTAACAAAAGTGCGAGTGCCGCTCGGCGTGGTCTTCTTCATATACGAATCCCGTCCAAACGTAACCGTCGATGCTGCAGCGTTGTGTGTAAAGAGCGGCAACTCCGTAATTCTGCGAGGCGGCAGTGAAGCGTTTCACAGCAATACTGCGTTGTACGCGATTCTACGAGAAACTCTGGCAGCTGAAGGACTACCGCCGAACGCTGTACAACTGGTTGAAACAACCGATCGTGCGGCCGTCGGTGAATTTCTGAGCAAGGGGGACCTGATCGACGTGACGATTCCGCGAGGGGGCCGATCACTGATTGAACGCGTCGCCAGAGAAGCGACGATGCCTGTCATCAAACACTTCGACGGCATCTGTCACGTCTATATTGACGGCTCCGCCGATCAACAAATGGCGACCGATATCGTCATCAACAGCAAATGCCACCGACCGGGGGTCTGCAATGCAGCTGAAACTCTACTGATTCACAGGGATGCCGCGGAACGGTTCTGGCCAGCGCTGGCGGCCGAGTTGCAGGCTCACGGGGTCGCACTGCGATGCTGTGCAACAAGTGCGGGCCGGATCGCAGGCGCAGCTGCCGCAACAGACGAGGATTACGCGACGGAATATCTGGACCTGATTCTCTCTGTGCGCATCGTTGATTCTGTCGAAGAGGCTGCAACTCATATTTGGAAGTTTGGTTCAGCTCATACGGAATCGATTGTCACTGAAAGTCTTGTGGCCGCCGAATATTTTCAGAACCACGTCGATTCGGCTGCGGTGATGATCAACGCCAGCACGCGTTTTAACGACGGGGGAGTGTTCGGGCTGGGGGCAGAAATCGGCATCAGCACGGACCGCTTCCATGCTCGCGGCCCCTGCGGACTTCGCGAAATCATGAGCTACAAGTACGTTGTCCACGGTTCCGGACAGATTCGCTGACCAGGCAAGGACGGTTCTTATGCATGCGTCCCAGAGATGCCGGAAATGACACATTCGTGCCGTCTTGTTCTGTTCCCCATTGTTGTACTGTCGCTAGTACCGACTGGTCACGCTGGCGACACATTCAACACTCAGATACGCCCGATTCTGCAGGCGAAGTGTTTTCGTTGCCACGGACCAAACAAACAGAATGCTGAAGTGCGTCTGGACAACATCTCGACGAATCTGGTCGAGAACTCTCTGGGCACCGACACCTGGCACGATGCGTTAAACGCCATCAACAAGGGGGAAATGCCACCGGATGATGCAGTACGGCTGACTTCTGCGGAACGCGAAGCCCTCACCGGATGGATTTCGGGAGAACTCCATCGACTCTCAGAATCCCGCAGATCGACGAACGGCCATGTCGTCATGCGGCGGCTGAACCGCTTCGAGTATCAGAACACGATGAGTGATCTGCTGGGCCTGGAACTCGACTACGCGAAAAACCTGCCGCCTGATTCGCTCAGTGAGGACGGGTTTCAGAATAACGGCGCCACACTGCGAATGTCGGCGTTACAACTGGAGTACTATCTGAAGGCAGCACGCGATGGTCTGCAGCGCGCCATTGTCGAAGGGCAGGCCCCGCCCGTGTTTGAACACGCTGCGGACGAATCTGCGGCGGACAAAGGAAAGGGCAACTGGACCAATCGTCTCGGACGCTCCGGGCAGTTCGTAGCTCGAATCCCCGAGTTTCCTGACGAAGGCGATTTTGTTCTGCAGGTGAACGCACGAGCAGAGATCCCTGACGCCGCTGCCTGGCCTGTCATGCAGATCAAGCTGGGCTTTCGAGCTGACGTCAGCAGTCCGGCTCGTGTCGTTGGAACGGTTGACGTCTCTAACGCTACGGCAAAGGAATTTGTGTTTCGTGGCAGGTTTGAGAACTTTCCGATCCAAAGTCGAACTCAGAGCAAATATCCCGGCATGCTGGTCTGGATCGAAAACGTTTATTCTGACGGGAAGTCCGCTCCGCAGCCGGAACAGGTGATCGAAGAACTTCCCAACGGCAAAAAGCGGAAAACGACGGTCTGGAAAGAAGACCCGAGCTTCCCGAAAATCATCGTTGAGTCCATTAGTTTCAAAGCCCCTGTCTTTGCGACGTGGCCGCCGCTGCATCACACAAATATCGTTCCACGTCAGCCGGATTTGGTAGAGGATGAGCGTCCAGCGGCGGAGCAGTCGTTGCGAATATTTCTGCCGCGAGCGTTTCGTCGATCCGTTGATGATGGAGATGTACAGAAGTTTCTTGACTTCTTCGATGTGGTCCGTCCGACAGCGAACAGTTTCGAAGCGGCTATGCGGGAAGTGATGGCGATGGCTCTCGTCTCTCCGGATTTCCTCTACATCCCGGAACCGAACAATGGCGAACAACACCTCAACGAGTTCGAACTGGCAAACCGACTGTCATACTTTCTTTGGAGCACGATGCCTGACCAGCGACTCTTTCAACTGGCAAGGTCCGGTAAATTGAACCAGAGAAAGCAACTCAGCAGAGAAGTCCGGCGGATGCTTGGCGATCGTCGTTCGAGTGCGTTCGTGGAACAGTTTGCCGATCAGTGGCTGGACCTGATGGGCATTGATCGAGTAGCCGTCAATCCCCAATTCTACCCGGACTTCGACAACGCTCTGAAGCCGCAGTTTCGGCAGGAGACGCATGCATTCTTTGGTGAAATCCTGCGCAGCAACGAAAGCGCCCTGGCGTTCCTGGACTCGGACTTCATGATGCTCAACGAGCCTCTGGCTCGCCACTATGGCATTATCGGACCAAACGGCTCCACCTTTGAACGCGTGATGTTGCCAGCAAGACACGATCGCGGCGGCCTGCTGGCGCACGGGTCCGTCCTGCTGGCTAACTCCACCGGTGAGGACTCACACCCGATTAAGCGAGCCGTCTGGATTCGCGAGCGTTTGCTGGATGACCCACCGGCTCCACCTCCACCGGATGTGCCCGACCTGAACCAGGACCTACCCGAACTGACAGCGTTACCGCTAAAAAAACAACTGGAACTTCATCGGGAAAATGAGGCATGCGCAGCTTGCCACCGCGGCATTGATCCGTGGGGA
This sequence comes from Fuerstiella sp., assembly GCA_029247265.1. GTDB lineage: Bacteria > Planctomycetota > Planctomycetia > Planctomycetales > Planctomycetaceae > Fuerstiella. The sequence continues at coordinate 10,452 of JAQWLN010000081.1, read as the reverse complement.
GTGGCTCTGGAACGATTCAATGCGATTGGTCTGAAGCGGGATCATATCCGCCGCCGAAGCTCTGACAGGAACAAAGCGTTTGTCGAACATCCTGTCGACGCCACCACTCAGTTGCCGGATGGCCATCAAATCAACGGACTGACCGACCTGAAAGCTTATCTGGTTACCTACAAGAGTCAGGAATTTGCGAGAACCCTGGTCGTCAAGCTGTTAACCTATGCCCTCGGCCGCACGCTGGAATTCAGTGACGACAACGTAGTTGATAATCTAACGCTCCGATTTGTGACATCAGGATACAAGCTCAGGACGCTGATTCGCGACATCGCATGCAGCGAACTGTTTCGTGGTGTGAGAATCAGGAATCATTAACCTGATGCACGGTGCGGAGCCGTCCCGAAATCTGGCACCGGAAATCAAGAGCCACTCGAAAAGGATAACCCGTGTCTGAAAGATCATGGCACATGCAGCGCCGAACGATGCTGAAGGGCTGCGGCGTAGCCATCGGGCTTCCGTTCTTCGAGTGCATGGCAGGTAGCGTTTCCGGTACGTCCCGCCCGAAAAGATTCTGTGCCGTGTACTTCCCGTACGGCATTGTGCTGCGAGACGAAGATTCCGATGCCGCCAGATGGAATTGGTTTCCAAAAGGCAGCGGAACAGACTTTCAGTTCGGAGAAGGTCACCGCGCCCTGGAGCCGCTGCGGAACGAAATTACAGTTTTCAGTGGACTGTCGCATCCCAACGGCCGGAAAATGAATGGGCACGACACATCGGACGTCTGGCTGACAGCTGCCGAGCTGAAAGGCGGCCAGCTGAAGAATTCGGTGTCGATCGATCAATTGATTGCGATGCAGCAGAACGACGCGACTCGATTTGCGTCACTGGTCATGTCCACAGACGGTGGGGTCGGCGAACCAACGCGTTCGAGTACGCTGTCGTTCAGCCGTACGGGACAGCCGATTCCGGCCACAAACAAGCCACGAATGATCTTTGACCGTTTTTTCGGCACGGACACCGAATCCCTCAACAGGAAAACCCAACAACTGAAAAATTCTGCCAGCATGCTGGACCTGATCCTTGAACATTCCAGGTCACTTCATCGACGTCTCGGCAAACTGGATCAGCAAAAGCTTAGCGAATATCTGGAGTCGGTGCGGCAAATTGAAAAGAGAGTGGAACAGTCAGAACGCTGGTTGCACGTTCCCAAACCACAGGTCGCCGCCAGTGACCTGCATCTGGATGCCGACGACACAACACCTGGGGAACTGATCAGGACCATGTACGACCTGATCTTTCTGGCATTTCAGACGGATTCCACTCGAGTTGCGACGTACCAGCTCGGCAACATGAACGGAGCCACTTCGATTGCCGGCAAGTTTCCTCAATTGCTGGGATTTGCCAACAAGATGCATGCTCTGGCACATGGAGCCCGCAAGGGCGACGCCGGCGCAGAGAACCTGGGTCAATGGGACCGTTTTCTGACTGAGCAACTGGCGTATTTCATGCAGCGTCTGAAAGAGACTCAGGAGGGCGATGGCAATCTGCTCGATCACACAATGATCTTCTACGGCAGCAGCAACAGTCACACACACGTGAACGAAAACTACCCTTTGCTCGTGGCGGGTGGCGACAAACTCGGACTAAAGCATGGTCAGTATCTGCCGATGACCGAAAATGTGCCACTGTCCAACCTGTTTGTCACAATGCTGAACCGACTCGACACACCGGTCGACCAGTTCGTCGACAGCACCGGTGAACTTACCGAGATCGTCAAGCCCCAGGGGTGATCAGCACTCTGTCAATAATGGCCCGCACGACATCCCGGTTTCAGCAATGGCAGACGGTATTGAATGCAGACGTCTGCTCGACACCGCAAAACAGCGTAGTTCCGTGTCACACTATGGAATCATGGCTGGTGTTGTGTTTCTGGTGCGTTTCAAAACGCCGCCTGCCACTGCCTGACCGCGTCAAAAGGGTATACAATCATGACGATATTCAGGGTCAGGCAGTCGCGAATGGTCAACAGCAGCAGCACTTCCGTAGCCACAAAGAACGTGACGGACTGCCACAGCTTCAGGTGGGCAACCAGAATGAATCCCAGTGCGCAGGCCCCGATGTCGAACAGTGAATTCGATATTGAATCGCCATAGTAACCCAGAGAAATAGTGGCCTCGCGATAGCGGTCGATAATGAAGGAGCAGTTCTCCAGAAGCTCCCATCCGGCCTCCAGCAGGACGGCCACCATAAACCTCTTCGACCGAGGCGCTGACTTCCATATACAATGCAGCAGTCCATAAAGGACCACCCCATGCAGAACGTGAGTGAAAAAGTAGGAATCGATCAGGTGTTGGCAGCTGTGCTGGCTCCAGACATCCCACGACCAGGGCACCCAACTGCCACACTGACACCAGAAGACTCGCCCAAGAAGATGCAGTGTCGCTGCTGTGACCAGTAAAACGCCTGCGGTCAGGGCGATCGTCTGCACCACTGCCGGATCCTGAGGCGAATCACTGGAATCGTCGTCCATAGGGAATTCCATTTATGGTGGTGTGTGGTGACGGCGCGGGTCAGCGATCATGCTCTAACCGTACGCCCGGCAGCTGTTCCTTCTTTTTCCAGTCACCATGCTAAAGAACGACACCCATTTGGCCCCACATCTTACGGGTAAGCGACGGAGGAGGGCCACACGATTTGAAGTCGCAGCTCGAAAATCGTTGGCTCCACGCTGCATTTGAATCTATTCGATGACAATCCGTGGCCACTCCACTTCACGTATGCTCGATTCTTCCTAGAATCCGCCGTTCACGTCTGATCCGGTGCCATCTGCCACCGATAATCCCGTCCGCGTTCTCAATCCGTCCTGAGCATCCAAAAGCCGCCTTAGAGCGGAATCCCATATATTCCATGGCCAAACGTGTTCGTATTGAAGATCGGGTTGAGCAGCGAACACGAGAAATCGGGGAAGAGTTGTTTGGGCGGTTAGATAATCGCTCACCTTCCATCTTCAACGGACGATGGTGGGAAGATCGCCTGATGAACTGGGCGATGGAAGACGAGGCCGTCAAAGTACAGATGTTTCGCTTTGTCGATGTGCTGCCCATGCTGCGGGACCACACGTCCATTGCCAGACACCTGGAAGAGTATTTCGAAGACGTCAAACAACATCTTCCGTGGGCCGCTCGAATCGGACTGGATCTGTCCACCAACAACAGCATACTCAGCCGGGCACTTGCATTTAACGCTCGGACAAATGCCGCTCGAATGGCTCGGCGATTTATCGCTGGCGAAAACGTCCCGGAAGTCCTGAGATCGGTGCGGCAGTTGCGGCAAAACGGATTCGCGTTTACGCTGGATTTACTGGGCGAAGCCATCATCAGTGACGTCGAGGCCGATCAGTACCAGCAGGCGTATATCAGCCTGATTGAAGGGATGTCGGAAAAGGTTGACAGCTGGTCTGAAGTTGACGTGTTGGATAATGACCACGCCGGAGCACTTCCTCGGCTGAACGTATCGATCAAGCTTTCCGCACTGGACAGTCAGTTTTCGTCGATTGATCCGGTGGGAAGTCGCGAACGGGTACTGCAGCGGCTGCGGCCGATACTAAGAACAGCACAGGAGCACCATGCGCACGTTCACTTCGATATGGAACAGCACGACTATCGGCAGCTGACGTTCGACATTTTCGAACAGGTGCTGATGGAAGAAGAGTTCCGGGAGTATGCCGACGCCGGCATCGTCGTACAGGCTTATCTTCACAGCGCAGAAGACGATCTGAAACGACTGCTCAAGTGGACAAAAAAGCGGGGTACTCCGATCACCGTCAGGCTGGTCAAGGGAGCGTACTGGGACTACGAAACCATACGTGCCGAATACCGCAACTGGCCGTCCCCGGTGTTCGGCCGCAAGTGGCAGTCGGACGACAGCTTCGAACTGCAGTGCCGGTTCCTGATGAAAAACCACGAATGGCTGAGGCCTGCTTTGGCCAGCCACAATCTGCGAAGTCTGTCTCACGGACTGGCGTGGGCTGAAGAATACAAAGTGCCCAATCGAGCCTATGAGATTCAAATGCTGTATGGCATGGGTGACGACCAGGCTCAACTGTTTTCTGAACGTGGACATCGCGTTCGCATTTACACACCGTTTGGCGAATTGATCCCCGGAATGGCGTACCTTGTTCGCCGCCTGCTGGAAAACACGTCCAACGATTCCTTCATTCGACAGAGCTTCACAGAACACGTCGCCGTGGAGAAACTTCTCATGAAACCATCCGATCACGCTGTCGCAGAACCTCCGATTGAAAATGAAGAAGTCGAAGGCTTCACCAATGAGCCGCTCACCGACTTCAGCATTGAAGACAACCGAGTCGCCATGCAGCAGGCTCTGGACGATGCACGCAGCGAATTCGGCCAGACTTACCCTCTGGTCATCGATGGCAAATCCAGTGAAAGCCGTAGTACGCTGAGCTCGAGGAATCCATCAGACACTGCAGAAGTTGTTGGACATGTGGCATCGGCGACAGCAGACCAGGCGGCAGATGCCGTTGATGCCGCGCAGCGAGCCTTTCCGCAGTGGGCGGCCATGGAAACGAGTAACCGGTGTGAATATCTGGAATTGATTGCCGCAGAAATGCGAGAGCGACGGTTCGAAATGTCTGCGTGGATCTGTTTCGAAGTCGGCAAGCCCTGGCACGAAGCGGACGCCGACGTGGCCGAAGCCATCGACTTCTGCATGTACTACGCTCATGAAATGCGGCGGCTGGATGCCCCTCAACAGTGCGACTTCAAGGGTGAAGAAAACAGTTACAGCTACCGGCCGCGTGGAGTCGCCGCCGTCATTTCTCCGTGGAATTTCCCATTGGCAATTCTCACGGGTATGACTGCAGCCGCCATCGTGGCTGGAAACACCGTCGTGATGAAGCCTGCCGAGCAATCGTCTGTCGTTGGTGCCAAGTTCATGGAGATTGTTCGCAACGCCGGTGTTCCGGATGGCGTTGTCAATTTCCTGCCGGGTATCGGTGAAGACGTTGGCCCGGAACTGGTGGGCAGTCCGGACGTTGACCTCGTGTGTTTCACCGGCTCACAGGAGGTCGGTCTGGAAATAAATCGTGTCGCATCCGACACCGATCAACGCCAATCCAGCGTTCGTCACGTCATCGCGGAAATGGGTGGCAAGAACGCCATTATCGTCGACGACGACGCAGACCTGGATGAAGCTGTCCTTGGAGTCATCCACAGCGCATTTGGCTACGCCGGACAGAAATGTTCGGCGTGTTCCCGGGTGATCGTTCTGGAGGCAGCGTACGATTCGTTTGTGAAGCGGCTGATTGAGGCAACAAAGAGCCTGAATGTGGGCGCTGCCGATGATCCCGCAACGACTGTCGGCCCGGTCATTGACGATGACACTCGGAAACGAATCCTGAAAGCTGCGAAGGCCGTTGACCCGGAATTCGGAGAAGAGCTGGCGTTAGCGGTGGACGTTAAGAAACTTGCCAAACAGGGCACATTCGTCGGCCCCCACATCATCACAGGTGTCGACCCGGAATCAAAAGTGGCGCAGGAAGAATTATTCGGGCCACTGCTGGCCGTCATGAAAGCCAAGAACCTGGACGAAGCGTTCAATATCGCCAACAACACGCGATTTGCCCTGACAGGTGGCGTCTACAGTCGCAGCCCGGCGACTCTGAAACGAGCTCGTTCTGAGTTTCAGGTGGGCAACCTGTACCTGAATCGAGAGATCACGGGAGCGATGGTGCAGCGGCACCCATTTGGCGGTTACCGTATGAGCGGCATTGGTACAAAAGCCGGGGGCCCCGACTATCTTTTGCAGTTTATGGTGCCGGTTAACGTGACGGAGAATACAATGCGTCGCGGCTTTGCTCCTTCGCCCGACGAAGATGCATAGAACCAGTTTCACCGAAGCCCTGTGAGCCTCGCAGCCGTTATGTAGCGACCGTGTTTCTCAGCCTCGCTACGGTTTCGCGCACGACGCGAAAACTTCAGAGCAATTCAAACAGTCAACGCTTCTCACAACACAGAAAGTGATGCGATGATTTGGTTCCTGATCATTGGCGCTTTCGCCGGGTGGCTTGCCGAAAAATTTACTAAAGGTTCCGGTTTTGGAGTCTTCGGAAATGTCCTCGTGGGCATCGTAGGAGCATTCGTCGGATGGATTCTGTTTGCTTTTCTGGGACTGCAGGCAACCGGACTTATCGGCGAAATAGTAACAGCCACGGTGGGTGCGATTGTGTTTCTCACGGGGCTTGGACAAATCAGGAAATAGTTCCAGACGCTGCAACCTGCTTTCCCCCGCCACTGGACGGGGAGCACATCTCTGTTCATTCGCACCGGGAGGTACTCGTACCGCCGAGGATTAGTGTATTTCGTCAGCGGCTGCGGCAGAAGTACCTCGAAGACGACCGGCGTCGCAGCCAAAGGCGGCGCAAGCTGCGATCGACGCAACGGTCATGTCTCTTTGCAGCGGCGACCGGACAGCGAACGACGTGTCGTGAAGCCAGTTTGTGCAAGCGATTCTGTGGAGAACGTAATTCGGTTTTTCGAATTTCGAGAGCCTTCAATTCACCGACAGAATATCTTCGCGTATTGACCTCGACTCGAGTGACCATACCGGCCGGTGATGTGAGAATTGAGCTCAGTACACCATCTTCACGCATCTCGGTCCGGACGCAATGGCTGCGATAGCACCTGCTGAAAGCGGTGATCTCTATCATCAGTTCCCGAAACTGCTCGAGGAATCCCGGTGTCTTGTTCCATACATCCGGTTTGTATTCAAAGAACGAGACGGTTTCGGCGCCGGACAGCATGGCCTGCCATGCCATCACGCGCAGTTCAGCAATTTCTGGCAACTCGCCGTCCGGCGGCAGCAGCTAGGTCTGCAGAATCACAACCAGTGGCAGCTCACGTTCAGCGATCTTCATCAGTTTACGGCTGCGTTGAATCATGAAAAACACATCGTCGAGTGGTGCTTCGTGCAGATCGGGGTAGGGCATAATCCGCATGACGTCATCGGCTTCGTAGAGGAATGAAAAGTAGTCGTAGTAGCGCGAATCCCAACTCGCCATGGGTCCCCAGTGCGAGATTTCAAGGCGTGTTCCGGGCAGCTCTTCTGCGAACTTCGGTTTCAGCTGCTCGTAAAGGTCAATGTAATAGCCAAAGGGAGTCTCGGGGGCGTTGCGTCCGGGTTCGTCCATGATACTGAATCCGATAAGTGACTGCGGAGACACTTTTCGAGCGAGCTCAAGTCCCTCTTTGATCTCTTCCGGTTTCGTATCCTGTGTCCACCAGTTGGCCAGAACCACATCCAGGCCAACATCACTGGCAGCATTGTGAAGATTGGGCCAGTCCAGAATCACCTGTGTAAAGCCCATCGCCTTCAGATCCGCCAACGCCTCCTTTGAATGCGGATCGTACATTTCAAAACGCTGAGCAACGGTAGTTCTCACGCTCCGACCAACGTATTCCTCGTTGCTGCGCGGACGAAGTTCCACAGGGTCACGGGCTTGATGGGCCGCTGTATGCTGCTGCGACAGATCTGAGGAATCCTGCCCTTCAGCTGTCTGCAATGTCACAAGTAGATTTGCCCAGAGGCATAGTGCGACAACAAGTCTGCCGTGGGGCCGAAACAACATCAGAGATGTCCTTCGCGAAATCGGCAGACGAAACACCAGTCTCAGATGTGCGTTTTCTGCTGAGACCGGCCGGGCAATCTGAAGTTCCGCTGTTCAAAGAATGTATCGACTGCGCCAGGATTATGGCAGAACAAAAGCTCCGAATTCACACACGAGCCCAAAAGCACTGACGGCCGACCCAGTTCGTTAGTTGCGGTCATGTCCCGCAGGCAGTTCTGAAAGATCGATCAGCTGCGTACCCGGTTACGGGACCAGTGGCCGCACTTTTCTGCCGACAACAGCCTGAAAAGCCACTCTTTGACTGGCAGTGTGCGCCTCAACTGTGGTTGCCTTTAACGCATTCAATACAGTATCCGGAGTGGACGCCTTTCGGGCGACCGGCACAGCAACGACACCACCGATACAGGGCGCAGCGACGTCGTCAGACGCAACATCGATGTACTCAGACAGATCATCCTGAATTCGTACGGCAATGCGGTGCAACAGGTCGGCATTCAGACTGGGCAGAATCACCAGAAACGACGATTCGTCATATCGCACAACATGATCTGTGGGTCGCACGGCCGCTTTCACCAACTCGGCTGATTTTTCCGGGGCAGGGCGGCCACCTTCCGCGTCCACCGGCAATTCGATCATCAACAGCGCCACAGACTGGTTCTGTGAGTGCGCTTTGCTCAGCTCAATCGGCAACGCGCTTTCAAAGTACTTTGCGTTGTACACATCCGCCTGCTCGTCGAGCCATGCCTGCCATTCGTTTCGGTCCAGATACTCGTCTTCATCTGCATGAGAAGTCTCCGCAGCTGAGGTTGCAGCTGCAGCCGTTCGCCCGACGACCGTCTCCAGATTTCCGTTCATGGAAATGTGACAGAGTACTGACTGGGCTCTGGCCAGAATCCGTTCGCGAGACGGAAGCTTCCCGACGTCCAGAGAAAAGCAACCGGCAAGTTCCAGTGCACGAACATCGATTTCGGCCAACACCTGATAAATGTCGCACGGAAGAACCTTGAACGCCTCAATCAGAAAACGTTCAACGTCCGTTCTCGCAACGGAAAGCCGATCAGTGACGGCCTCCATGTACTCTGAGCAACATGCTGCGGCCGCCAGACCAATCCGAAGATCAGAGCTGTCCATTTCGGAATCAGGAATCAGCAGGTGGTGTCCGGCAATGGCATCGGCGAGAGAACCCTCGAGGTTCCAGCGACGACACAAAGCAGCACTGACGTCAACGTGCGAAAACCCAAAATGATTCATTTCGCGTCCAACGCGAGACGCAGACGAATCTGTGTCCAGCACGTTGCTGACATACTCGTCTTCAAATACGTTCAACATGGCCAGCTGGCCAACGTCCTGCAGTAATCCGCCCAGAAACCATGTTGGGGCATCCGCTGTGCTGATCTGTTCACCGAGATACTCCGCCGCCGACGACTGGAATAATGTTTCCTTCCATAACTGGCGGAACCACGGTTTCAACGATGAAGATGGACTGGACTGTTCGGCCAGAGAAAAACCAAGAACCAGCGTGCGCACCAGCGTTGTGCCCAGCATGGGAATCGCCGCTTCAATCGACGACGGTCGTGTTCGCAGACCGAACAATGCCGAGTTGGCAAACTTCAGAACACGACCAGCGATCGCCGGGTCGGTACGGACCGTCCTGATCAACTCAAGAGTGTCAGGATCCTCCTGTTGAGCGATTTCTATGATGCGAACTGCGACTTCCGGCAAACTGGGAACCTGGTCGGAGGCCAGTAGCTTCTCCAGTGATGACGTCGATGAAGCGGACATGGCATGGGCCTTCAGCAGACAGATAGGGCTGGGATTCAGCAAAAATAGCAAGAGCTGCTCTTTCAATCGCTGCTCTTGCGGCAAAGTTGCCTGGAATTCCCTCTCAACCCGGTCGCTCTGACCAATTCAACTGGTATTACCCCGACAACAGGTGCGTTCGTTACGGATCAAGCGTGGATCAGCTGTCCGCCAAGCTCAGAAAAACAGTTTTCGTGCTCGCAGAGTAACGGATATCGTGCCCTCTCGGTTGCCACGCAGGATCGTGAGTTCCACGACATCACCCGGTTCACGCGACTGAATCGCCTTACGAAGTTCACTGACATCCCCAAGACGGACTCCGTCGATACTCGTGATCTGGTCACCGCTCCGCAGCCCTGCGTCCGCGGCTGCAGAATTCGGATTCACAGTGCTGACGACAAGACCTCTGTTCACCCACTCTGCCCGATAACCTGCCTGGAGCAACGCTTCGCGACTGAACACAGAGGCACCAAAACTGTCTGCAGTCTGTTTTCCGCTGGCCTCATCCAGCACTCGATTCACAGAAGCGACGACGGTGTCCACGGGAACGGCAAACCCAAGACCCGCGTAACTTCCAGTCGGGCTGATAATGGCCGTATTGACGCCGATCAGGCGGCCGGAACTGTCCAGCAGCGGTCCCCCCGAATTCCCCGGATTGATGGCCGCGTCTGTTTGAATCAGACCGGTCAGATACTGGCCGGGTTCCGCACTGCTGACCGTTCGATTGAGTCCGCCAATCACACCGGTCGATAGTGTCTGACTGAAGCCAAACGGATTTCCGATAGCCAGTGCGTTCTGACCAACCTCAAGATCTTGTGACGTACCCACCAGTATTGGGTGCAGTTCCAGACCTGCCGGCAGGATCTTCAGCACAGCAAGATCGTGTTCGAAAACACCACCAATCACCTCTGCTTCCACCACGACGTCGTCAGGAAACTGTACTTCCAGAGTCGCGTCTTTTCCCGCCCGCAAAGAGTCTCGCACGACGTGAAAATTGGTCACGATGTAGC
>JAQWLN010000067.1 GCA_029247265.1 Fuerstiella sp. | reverse complement strand
GCTGAAACCCACACCGCCCAGCCGAGACCGTCATGCCGTCCTGACAGGCCTCGAAGCGCAAGATTCGCTGCTGAATACGCAATCGCGGAGGAAACAGCCAGCAGAATTCCCCGCCGAAAGTTGTTGACCTTAGCGTGAGATTCTGAGTCTTCGTCGTGTGGTGCTGCGGCGGACAATCGACCTGCGTTTCGGATAAAATGGTCACGTGCCACGCCGTGCGGCGATTTGATTCCTGGCAACCGGCGGGATGAGTCAACTGTCAACAACGTACGCTGTTACAACAGCCCGTAGTTTGTCAGCGTGGTCTTCAAAGACTGCAGTTCGTCCGCACTCAGATCCGTCATCGGCAGACGCAACGGTCCACAGTCGGTGCCGACAAGTGACATGGCAACTTTAATGGGAATCGGATTCGTCGACAGCCCCAGCATGTCGCGACACAGCGGAAAGAGCTTGTGGTGCCACTCCTGCGCTTTGCCTGTGTCACCGCTGTTGAAGGCATCTACCAGCGCCTTCACATCCCTGGGAACAATGTTTCCTGCGACAGAAATCACGCCACTTCCCCCAATGGACATCAGCGGCAACGTCATACTGTCGTCGCCGGACAGTAGCGTCAGATCGGATGCAGCCAGAATCTGAGAGGCCTGATCCATGGACCCGGTTGCATCCTTAACAGCGACAATATTCGGGCACGCTTCCGAAATGCGGCAGATCGTCGCCGGTTCAATGTTTTTTGCCGACCGTCCCGGAATATTGTACAGCACATGAGGGATGTCGACGGCATCCGCGATCGCTTTGTAGTGCTGGAAAAATCCCTCCTGAGTCGGCTTGTTGTAATACGGCGACACCTGAAGTGAGCCGGTGGCCCCCGCGTCTTTTGCATGCTGCGTCATCCGAATGGCCTCAGACGTGCAATTGGAACCGGTTCCGGCCATGACTTTGATGCGGCCCGCCGCATGTTCGCAGACGACATCGATGACACGGTCATGTTCCTGATGAGTCAGCGTGGGGCTTTCTCCAGTGGTGCCGACCGGCACGACACAGTCGGTACCGGATTCGACGTGGAAGTCGACAAGTTTACGAAGCGTACCTTCGTCGACTGATCCATCAGTATTGAAGGGAGTGACCAGGGCCACGGAGAGTCCGGAAAAGATTTCACCTTTTCGAGTCATTTTGCTGAGTTTCAGAAGTCAAAGGAGGGGAGAAGAGGCATGTCACCGTCAATCGACGAAGGTTACCGTTTGCAGTCGCGACTGACAATCGGTGCGGATCTGTACGGAAATTGTGCAGTGCGCTGCTGATTCGGTCCCCCAGCGCCGCAACACGGTATGTTTTCACGGTGTTTCGACTGAGAATTGTGGACAAATCCGGCGGATTGAGTGATCCTGTAGGTGATGTGTGAAAAAACTCACTCGTTGTTCAGCTGACATGTTGGTCAACGTTCGATTCTCAGAGGACCTTGTCGTGCGGTACGTTTTCTTGATGACGATTGTCATAATGGCGGGAAACGGCGCGGATGGTGCGGATCCCGCGCATGAAGCCGCGGTTACGATTGATCGGCTGTTTCAGGCGGCATGGAAACGAGATCAAGTCACGCCAGCGGGCAGGGCGGAGGACGCCGAGTATTTTCGACGTCTTTATCTTGATCTTGCCGGACGCATTCCTGCAGTGTCAGAAGTTCGGGATTTTCTGGCAGACGACTCAGACGATAAAAGGTCGCGCGCGGTCACGACTCTGCTGGACAGTCCCGCTTCGGTACGGCACTTCACGACCTCGCTGCGAAACGCTTTTATTCCGCAGGCGAACAGCCAACCTCAGTTCCGGGCGTTGATTCCGGGCTTCGAAGCGTGGTTGTGGCAGCGTATTTCGGAAGGCCGACCGTACGACCAGATTGTTCACGACATCATCTCAACTGAACTGAACGCAGGTGCCGGTGCCGCTCTTTCGGCGACGACCAGTCCCGACGCATTCTTCGTTGTACGTGAACTGAAGCCGGAGAATCTGGCGGCCGGCACGGCACGGGCGTTTCTCGGTGTCCGCCTGGACTGCGCTCAGTGTCACGATCATCCGTTTGACGGATGGAGTCAGCAGCAGTTCTGGAACATGGCCGCGTTCTATTCCGGTTTCAGCCAACCGGACGACCAGGACGCGGACAACCCTTTACTGACGCAGCCCATGACGGAGAAAACCGACAAGCGAGCCATCAGCATTCCAGGCACTGAGGACATCGTGCCGGCAATCTACCTGACCGGGCTGGAACCTGACTGGACAGACCCGTCCAGGACTCCCCGACAAATGCTGGCAGACTGGATCGTGGATTCCCAAAACGCCTGGTTTGCGAAAATGGCCGTCAACCGCCTTTGGGCTCAGTTTTTCGGTCGAGGCATCGTGGATCCGGTTGATGATGTTTCTGACAACAACCCTGCGTCGCATCCTAAGGTCTTGGACCTGCTGGCTCAGGAATTTGTCACCAGCGGATTTGACGTGAAACATATCGTAAAAATTATCACAGCGACAAATGTATATCAGCTCAGCGGTCGTCAGACACACGTTTCTCAGGACGAGCCGACACATTTCGCCCGGGCGGCGTTGCGGGGACTGACGCCCGAACAGTTTTTTGACAGCGTTGCGGAAGCCGTTGGGTATTACCAGCCTTACCGCAGTGACAATCCATTCGTTGTCGATATGAACTCGCCACGTGCGCAGTTCCTGAATCTGTTTCGTAACAATACGGAATCGCCTCTGGAACGCGAAACCACGATTCTGCAGGCGCTGGCGATGATGAACGGCACCTTTATCAACAACGCCACCAGCATTGATGACAGTCAGACGTTGCGAGCCATCGCTGAGTTTCCGGCGATGGGGAACGACCAGAAACTTGAGACGCTCTTTCTGTCAGCGTTAGGCCGCCGCCCTGCACCAGAGGAACAACTTCGTTTTGGAGAGTACCTTTCGTCTGGTGGTGCGACTGACGATTCGAAGGCAGCGCTGGCCGACGTCTTCTGGGCGCTGCTGAACAGCAGCGAATTTCTGTTGAACCACTAGCCATACTTGTTTCTGCACGTTTGTGAGTCATCAAATGCAACGCACCATAAGCCGTCGCGATGTTTGTAAGTACTCCGCGCTAAGTCTGCTCGGAGCATCTGCATCTGGTTGGTTGCCCACCATCGCTGCTCGAGCCGGCCAGTCCGACACTAAGAAAAATCGTAATTGTATTCTGCTATGGATGTCGGGCGGCCCCAGCCAGATGGAAACATTCGACCCCAAAGTTGGGCACGAAAACGGAGGTCCCACCAGGTCCATCGAAACCAACGTACCTGGCGTCCGAATCGGCGAGAACCTGCCAATGACAGCACAGGTCATGGATCACCTGGCGGTCGTTCGCTCAATGTCCACCAAAGAAGGCGACCATTCACGAGCCACGTATTTCATGCATACAGGGTACTTGCCACAGGGCCCCATTCGATATCCCACGGTCGGTTCATTTCTAAGCAAGGAGCTGTCGAACGAAGAGTGCGACCTGCCCGCATTTGTCAGCGTCAACCCGTTTCAGGCATTCAGTCCGGCCGCGTACGGACCGGGGTTTCTTGGACCGGCGTGGTCGCCTCTGGTGGTCGCGTCGCAGATGACCGGTGAGGACGCTGAGGCGCAGCAGGTATCTTTTGAAGTCAGCAATCTGAAGCGGTCCGGGCAAGTGACGCAGGCTCAGGCGAACGCCCGTCTGCAGTTGCTCACTTCGTTGGAACACGATTTTCTGAAGAACCGACCAGGAGGTCCCGGCCGCAGTCATGTGCAGTCATACCAGCAGGCCATTCGTATGATGGAGTCCGGGGCGGTTGATGCATTCAGCCTGGACAGCGAGGACGACACACTGCGTGACGCTTATGGGCGGAATCCGTTCGGTCAGGGTTGCCTTCTGGCCCGACGGCTGATCGAAACTGGTGTTTCTTTCGTCGAGGTAAATCTCAGCAGCGCAGACGGCGCTGGCGGAGGCGCGCGCTGGGACACTCATCAGGACAACTTTGAAGCCGTAAGTTCTTTGTGCGGCGTCCTTGATCCGGCGTACGCGACTTTGATCACCGACCTTGAGCACCGCGGAATGCTGGACGACACGTTGGTGGTGTGGATGGGAGAGTTTGGACGGACGCCAAAGATTAACGAAAACACAGGCCGCGACCATTGGCCGAAAAGTTGGAGCGCCGTTCTTGCCGGCGCGGGCGTCAAAGGGGGGCAGACATACGGCAGCACTTCCGAGGATGGAACCGAAGTCACAAATGATCCGATGACGGCCCAAAACCTTATGGCGACCATTTGCAAGGCACTGAACCTGGATCACGATGTGACCAACTACAGCAATGTTGGCAGGCCAATCCCGCTGTCCGACCACGGATCCGAGCCAATTCAGTCTCTGCTTTCCTGAAGCCGATTGCCTGCGAATCAGTCAGGCGTGTCCCTGAAGTAACGGATTTCACGATCCGTTGTTTTCCCGCAGCGCACCATACCGACGCGAGAACGCCGTTTTCTCGGGGATCCGTCGCAATTCACTCTCCTCCCCTTTCGGTTTGGGGAAGCAAGGTAAGGCAGTGAGAAAGTTCTGTTCAATTTCTCCCGCCAGGCTCGAAATCGGCCGTCGGGAATAACGGTCGACATTGCTCTGCCGATTATTCTTTGTCACACTTCGAATGCAGCCTGGCATGACGTAACGTCCGGTTTTCACGACACTTCGGTTGGATCGCACGTTATTATTCGTCTGAAAATACGGTAGGCCGGCAAAATCGCGGCCCCGGACCACACTCTTCAGTCTTTACGCAAAATTCGGCAATCCGCCGTCGCCTCGGAACAGAAATGACAGAACCAAACGCATCATCGGACGAGAATCTGAAGCGAGTGCGTGAGAAGGTGATGCACCTTGCCCGCGAAATCGAAAAGATGTCGGGCGAAGACATTCCGCCTAATATCTTTTTCCAGGAGTTTCTGAATCGCGTCGTCACTGCCATCGGAGCCAAAGGTGGTGCTGTGTGGCTGGTTCAGGAGGGAGGCAGACTTGGCCTTGTTGCGGAAGCAGATCTGGATCAGACCGGATTAAAACAAATTCCCGGAGCAATGCAGGTCAATGAGAAGTTGCTCATTGATGTACTGCAGACTGGCGAAGCAAAAACGTTGGTCCATAGTCAGGGTGTCGAACTGCCCACCGAACACGTGATGGTGCTTTCCGCAGTCCACAAAGAGAAAGACTGCGTTGGCGTTGTGCAATTGTTTCAGAGAACGGATGTCCCCGAAAAAGCACGGTCGGGATACATGCAGTTTCTGGAACAGATGTGTGGATACGCATCGCGGTATGTCGAAGGCAAACGCCGTAACTCCACCATGAGCGATGACCTGAAAAATCAGTTCTGGACGGATTTTGAGCAGTTTACGCTTCGAATTCAGCGATCACTGGAAGAGCAGGAAGTCGCCGATGCCGCCGCCAGCGACGGTCGACCACTGCTTGGTTGCGATCGGGTCAGCGTCGTGACCCGCAAGGGCCGCAGCGTGAAAATTCGCGCTGTCAGCGGACAGTCCACGGTCAATGCTCGAGCCAATCTGATCACGTCGATGAAACGATTGTCGAAACGCGTGATCGACATGGGCGAAACTCTGACGTACGCAGGGAAAATCGAAAACCTGCCGCCGCAGATCGAGAAACCGCTGGCAAATTTTGTTCAGGAAAGCGGCTCGCGGATGATCATGATCGTCCCGATGTTTGAAAACGACGTATTGGTACGTGAACAGGGTGAAGAGGCAGAACAGAAACGTAAGAAAAAACGTCCCCGGGCAACTGGATGCATTGTGGTCGAACAGGTGGCGGAATCTGAGCCTGTGCCCCAACTGGAACAACGTGCAGAACTTCTGGCGGATCACATTGGTGCCGCCCTGTGGAATTCCAGACTTCACGGCCGGATCTTCGGGCGCTCCGTATTTAAGGTGATGGGACGGGTGGCTGAATGGTTTCAGGGCCGCAAACTGGCCATCACAACGCTGGTCCTGGCAGCGGTCGCCGGACTTGTGGCGGCCATGACGATGATCAAACTGCCGTACCCAGTGGATGCTGACGGCAAGTTAATGCCGGTCGAACAGCACGCTGTCTTCGCACTGTGGGACGGTGAAATCGACGAGGATATCAAGGTTGTTCCTGATGAAAACGGAGAGCTGCGTGTATATCAGCAGGAAGTCCTGATGATCCTCTACAACGACGAGATCGAGGAAGAGATCAGCAACGCAAAAACTGAAATTTCCAAGCAGAAAGAATTGGAAAAAATCGCCAGCAATGCAAGAAAGTCGGCTGAACAGTTACGGAACAAGGAAGAAGTTCACCGACTGCAGATCGAATTGGAAACTATTGCCGCCGACCAGATCATTGCCCAAAACAAGCTCGAAACACTGCAGGCCCGAAAGGAGGCAAAACTGAATGTATTCGCCCCGGCCACCGGTGTCATTCCGGATTTCAAGCGGATGGAAGTTCTGCAGGACCGTCCCGTTCGTCAGGGCGATCATCTGTTTGACGTCATGAATGACGATGGCCCGTGGCATATGGAACTACTGGTTGAAGAAAAGCGAATGGGCCATTTGTTGGCGGCAATAAAGGAGAACAGAGAAAACGGTGGCAATGGAGAACTGGAGTGCGACTTCACGATGGTCAGCCTCCCGGAATCGAAGTTCAAATGTCGGCTTACAACGATTGCGACACGTTCGACGACGGATTCTGAACTGGGCACCGCATTTGAACTGATTGCCGAACTGGAGGAGGGAACGGAGATTCCCACTCGGCAGATTGGTTCTGAAGTTTCCGTCCGTGTCTACTGCAGTGATTGTACTCTTGCGTTCTGGCTGTTCGGCGACGTTGTGGAATTCGTACAGCGGAATATGTGGTGGTTCTGATCGGTTGAACATGTCAAAATTTGCCGTCATTCTGCCTGCCGCCGGCGATAGTCGACGCTTCACCGGTTTTCCACGCAAGAAACCCTTCATGGAATTGAAGGGTCGCGCCGTCTGGATGCGGACCGCAGAACACTTTCTTAGCCGGGACGACGTCTCAGAAGTCGTTCTGGTCGTGTCTGCAGACGACATCGATGAGTTTCGGGAACGGTTTCGCCCCAACCTGGCGTTCATGGACATCTCGATCACAACCGGAGGTAAGTGTCGTGCGGAAAGTGTACTGAACGGAATCCACTGCCTGACCCACGATGCGGACTTCGTGGCAGTCCATGATGCGGCTCGACCATTGTTAACGGCAAAGTGGCTGACTGAATTGTTTGCCGCCGCCGTGGTCCATGACGCTGTCATTCCGGGTATTCCAGTCAGCAGCACAGTGAAAGCCGTCAATGACGATGTGATTCAGGGGACGGTTGATCGCAGCGGGCTCGTGCTGGCTCAAACACCACAGGTTTTCCGGAAACGCCTTCTGCAACAGGCCTATGCAGCCGCTGATGACTTGAGCGGTTTCACTGACGATGCGTCCATTGTTGAGGCGTTTGGCCACGCGGTTCGCATTCACCCGGGTTGGCCGATGAACATCAAAATCACGACTGGAGACGACTTTCACCTGGCAGAGGCACTGCTGGATTCCATGTCGACCAATAGTGCGAGGCAAGATCTACATCCATTTTCAGATGATCGTTTCCGATAAGCATCTCGAACGCTAAAATGTGAATTGAAGTTTCCCACCGGTGACGACTGAAGAGTCACCGATCAGGGCGGCAGTCGTTTGAACTATTAACTTTGCGTTACAACGCTCCAGGTGCTGCGATGGCAACGGTTACAATTCCCTGTCCGAAATGCTCCGCGGACCTCAAACTCCCCGACCGAAAACTGCTTGGTCGAAAGGGCAAATGCCCGCGCTGTCAGCACCGTTTCGTTTTGACGGAACCTGATGACGTTGAATTGACTCTGCTGGAGGCCGAAACCCCGGATCCACCGACGGCTCCGATGGTCGGAACTTCGGCGAAATGGGTACCGGATCAGCCAGCCCCCACCACCACTGTACCGGACTCTTCTTTAGCTGCAGAAGCCCCTGCGGAATCGGATTCACCAGGAGCATTTGACTTTCTTTCCACACCAGCGGGTTCATCACCATCTGGCACAGGCAATTCGGACGAATCGGACACAGCGACGGTTCCCGACAACGCGACGAGTCGAGCACGAGGTCGCCGGAAACGAAAGAAACGCGGCGGACCGGTTTTTGCTGTGATCGGCAGTCTGCTGTTCGTAGTTTGTATGGCTGGGTTATGGTGGCAGCAGAACTCAGACGCGCAACTGGCCGCAGATCAGGCAGCTGCGGCTCAGAAGCCGCAGGTGAATGAAGCATGGCAGGAAGAAAAACGAAATCTCGCCGTTGCCAACGAAGGTGCGCAGAAGCTCAGCCCGACATCGGGTGCCGCGATTTCTCTGGACTATCTGCCATTCACACCGCATTTGATTTTTCATCTGCGGCCCGCCGAAGTCTGGAGCACAGACCGAAAGAATCGTGAGTTCGTTGCCACCCTTGGCGATCTGGGGCAGTGGCTGGAACAGAAAATCCGAGACATCACGCGGTTCGAGCCACAGGAAATCGAAGAGCTGACGTTTGCCGTCAATTTCGGACCGCGCACGTCAGCACCCGAGGTGGCAGCGGTTGTACGTCTGCGAACCGAGCAGACAAAGTCGGATTTGCAGCTGAATCGTTTTCGCGGATCACGACGGTCGGATCTGGAGGGTGAACTCTACGAATCTGATCCATACAGCTACCTGTTGATCGACAGGAAGACCTTCGCGGTATCTCCGATAACGATGTCGGATACGCTGGCTGATGCCCGCAAGTATCCGCCCCAGGCTCCGGTGGACATTGAGACTTTACTACGCGAGTCAGACCGCAGTCGTCAGATGACACTCATGTTTGACCTGCTCAACATCGACACACACCGCGAATTCATATTTGCTGAGCAGATGCAGCATTTCGCCGACGAATTCGTCCTCTGGTTTGGAAAGGACGTACAGACTATCGGCTGGAGCCTGCATCTTGGCTCTGAACTGTACATGGAGACTCTACTGCACCCGAACAATGAGAGTTCTGCTTTGCGTGCCCAACGACACGTGAAGGTAAAAATGGAAAAACTGCCTGAGCTGCTTCAGCGAACGGCCCGTTTCATGAGTCCTGCGACAAAGGGCTATCGAGAGATGATTGGACGGTTTCCCGCAATGATGCGGGGCACACTACTTGGTACCTCGACACATATTGGACCATCCTATGTCCGCATGATCACACTGTTACCGGACAAAGCGGCCGCAAACCTCGCGGCGGCTTCATTGTTTACCTGGACTCAATCTGTAATCACCGACTTCAGCGGTCCCGCACCGACGATAGCAGCTGCCAAAGCTTTGCCTGATAAGATCGTGGACCGTCTGCAGATGATGATCTACGTGGATTTCCGAAATACGCCACTCCAGGAAGCTCTTGCGTACATCTCGGATGAAATTCAAACCCCGATCGAAATCGACGGTGACGGCCTCAAAAAGGCGGCTCTTACCCAGAACATGAAACAGAACTATGACTTTGGCGAAGCGACAGCGCTGAAGACGCTGGATGCAATTATGACGAATCCGGATTACCGTGACATGATGGTCATGAGTATCGATGAGGCTGCAAAGAAGATTATTGTCACCTCACGCCCCAGCGCGACTGACACGGGTCTCACGATTTTCGATACCAAACAGGGGAAGTAATACCGCCGCACGAGATCGTCGGCAAAGCGCCGTCGTGTTGGGTCGCACCGCCAGAGTCACGATCATGTTCAGATTGTCCCGCAAGCCGACTCGTGGCAGGGGCGAATGTCTTTCCGCTTGCGAAAGTCGCATTGCCACGCAGCCCCGCAAACGGATGTTTTGAAGAACCGCTTTACCGCGTATTACGCTGACTCGTGGCGGCGACCAACGCTTGGGGGTGGCAGTTGCATTACTCCCACGAGCCAGTACCGCTCACGACAAAAGGTAAGTTGCTCCAGTCCAGCAGAATCGTTCACCATGATGCCGTTTCCCACGAATTCGTCAGTCAATCGCGATTTTGCCAACTCGCGGCGATCTTTGTTAACCGAACCTTGTGTGTGAACTCCATCTGGTAAAGTGGGCGTGGGTGAGTGCCCTGGCGTTCCATTGTGGAGCAGCACGTGCAATTCGCCATATCGTGAACTGTCAGCTGAATTTAAACTACGAGCGCCGATCGGACTTTTCAGATGAACAATTCCATCTCCGGCTATGGAGAATTCCCCGCTGTACGAATGCGGCGAAACCGCAGAACCACCTGGAGTCGCCGTCTGGTTCGCGAGAATGATCTGTCCGTCAATGACCTGATCTTACCTGTGTTCGTCACGGAAGGCGCAGGCATCATCGAAGAAGTGCCATCAATGCCTGGCGTCAACCGCTACAGTGTTGATCGCCTCGTTGACTTTGCAGGGCGTGCCGCGGCACTCGGAATTCCGGCAATTGCTATCTTTCCTGTCACACCCGCTGACAGGAAAACTCAGGATGGTGACGAGTCATTCAATCCGGAGAACCTGATCTGTCGGGCAATGCGGGCCGTCAAAACCGCTGGCCATGACATGGGGCTGATTGCCGACGTAGCCCTCGATCCCTACACAATTCACGGTCAGGACGGCGTGGTTCGCGATGGCTACGTCGCCAACGATCAAAGCCTTGACGTGTTGGTCAGGCAATCGGTTGTTCAGGCCGATGCCGGGTGCGACATCATCGCCCCCTCTGACATGATGGATGGTCGCATTGGGGTGATTCGAGGTGCACTGGATGCAGCCGGTCATTCGAACGTGCAGATCATGTCGTATGCGGCCAAGTATGCGTCTGCATTCTATGGACCTTTCCGGGATGCGGTGGGGTCGGCCGGAAGCCTCGGTGGCGGCGACAAGCGTACGTACCAGATGGATCCGGCCAACACGGACGAAGCACTCCGCGAAGTACGTCTGGATATTGCTGAAGGTGCAGACATGGTGATGGTCAAGCCTGGTATGCCGTATCTGGACATTGTGCAGCGAGTGAAAGCTACGTTCGCCGTCCCCACCTTCGCCTACCAGGTGAGCGGAGAGTTCGCGATGCTGTCTGCCGCTATCCAGAACGGCTGGCTTGATCGCGAAAAATCCATTCTGGAAAGCCTGCTGGCATTTAAACGAGCCGGAGCGGATGGGATTCTGACGTACTTTGCGGTGGACGCGGCGGAGCTGCTGAGTCCGACAGGGTCATCAACATGAATGTGGTTGTGCTGGGTGCCGGGACCGTCGGTCGCACAGTGGCTGAGTTACTGTGTAACCGGGGCGTCAACGTCTGCGTTATGGACGAACAGGCTTCTGTTCTGCGCCGAGTGGAAGAGCAGTTGGACGTACAGACAGTTTGCGGCTCGGCATTTGATGTGGCGAAGCTGTTTCAGTCCGGGATCCAGCTGGCCGACCTGTGTCTGGCCGTGACCAGTCGCGACGAAGTAAATCTGGTGAGCGCCAGCATCGCACGGGAGATGGGAGCGTCGCGCAGTGTAGCGCGAGTGTTTAATCCGATTTTTCGTGACAACAGCACGTTCGACTACCAGCGACACTTCAATGTCGATCGTCTGATCAGCCTTGAACACCTGACCGCGTTGGAACTGGCCCGGCACATTCGTAGTTCTTCGGTGCTGGCTGTCGAAAACTTCATTCGCGGCGGTGTGGAAGTACATGGTATTCACGTGGGACCAAAGGCAAGGGCGATTGGCGTTCCGTTGAATCAACTGAAGCTGCCCATCACTGTCCGAATGGGATTAATCAGCGGCAACGGGCGATCGATTATTCCCGGAGCGGACGATTCGGTGCAGGGCGGTGATCACGTCACGTTAATTGGTGCCCAGGGCGAACTGGAGAAAGTAGCCGGTCAGTTTGCTGACCGATCAAGCGAGCGGCAACGCATTGTGATTGCCGGTGGAGGTGAAATCGGCTTAAACCTCGCACGTCTGCTGGAACGCACCCGGTGTCGCGTCACGGTGTTGGAAAGTGACGTGGACCGATGTGACTTTATCGCAGAACGGTTGCCGAACTGTTCAGTGCTGCATGCCGACGTGAAGAGTAAAGCTGACCTAGAGGAAGCAAGGGTTGGGAAAAGCGATGTCTTTGTCGCCTGTACGGGCCGGGATGAGGAAAACATTGTCTGCGGTGTCGAGGCAAAGGAACTCGGGTGTCGGCGTCTGTTGACCATCGTTCGCAGCCCTGACTACGCCAATGTTCTGGAACGTCTTGGTGTCGATGTTGCCGTTAGCCCCCGTGAAGCGATGGCCAGGCAGATCGTAGGATTGGTTGCAAAAGGTCCCGTTCTGGAACGATCCCCCATTGCCGGGGGATTTGCCGAGGTCTGGGAAGTGGAAGTACGAAAGGGCATCCCTGCAACGAAAACGACTTTACGTGAACTGCACCTGCCCAACTGCCTGGTAGCCGCGATCGAGCGTAAAGATTACGTATCAGTCCCGCACGCTGATGACCAGCTGCAGGCCGGTGACACTGTGGTTCTAATGGTCCCCAGGAGCTCCGAACAGGAAGTTCTGAGTCTCTTCGGCGGCAACTGATCTGGTCTCAACGGAATCGGGTGGGGCATTGTTCGCTGGTCTGCCCCGGTGTCTTCAAGTTCTCCGGTGACGATCGACGAAGCTTTGTATTTTGTTAGACTTTTTCAGTCTTCATGAGCTTCATGGCCAGAGTAAGATTCAATGCAACGATTTCCATCACAGATTGCGGCGAGAAGACACACTGTTCTCAGAACGTCGCAATTTCCTGTCCAAGCAGCAGCGATCGCTGCGAATTAACGAGTGGAAGAAAAAAGGGTCAGGCATCATGGCCAGGAAATGGTTCCATCGTCGCGACGACGCCGGCAGCATGCTGGCCACTGTCATTGTCGTTGGCCTGGGTGCCGGACTCTGCTCTTTCCTGGCTCTTGCGGGAACATCGAGCACTTTCGACTGGATCGTGTTGGCGGTCATGGTTGCAGCTCTGTTGGCACTTGGCGGGGTGGCATCGTACCGCTATTACCGCAACGAGGATCCGAGTCTGGGATTCTGGAATGCCGTTGCTCGCAATCACCGCGAAGAAGGCCTAGCCGCGCAGTATCGTCCGCGAAAAGTCGAAAATGTCGATGAAGCGGTTGCCGCAGACCCCAATAACCCCATTACGGCGGACGAAGTGCACGAAATTCAGGTCACCAGTTCAAATACCTGGGTTCCGTCACGTGGGGGCGGGGATTCAGACGGTTGAGTTCAGGACCGGGCCATCGCCGCCCGACGGCAGTTCCTTCGGGTGAAACTGCCGTCGCTGACGGGCAGCAGCCTTGCAACACGTTCCGGCATCTTTGAGAATGCCGTCCGAGCTCACCTCTGTCAATCAGTCATCAATGAAGTTTAACCTTAAAATGGCCGACGAACGTCCGAACATCATTTTTATCATTACCGATCAGCAGCGCTTCGATACAATTCGTGAGCTTGGTTTCGATTACATGGATACGCCAAACCTGGACCGCCTGGTGCGAGAGGGGACGACGTTCACCAATTGTCACATTTCCGCCCCCAGTTGTGCGCCATCACGAGCCAGCCTGTTCACCGGCTATTACCCGCATACGACCGGCATCCTGAAGAATGCCGATCCGTGGCGGCACGGCTGGATCGAATCTCTGGCAGACAGCGGTTATCGCTGCGTCAATATCGGAAAAATGCATACGTATCCCTACCACACTCCGATGGGGTTTCACGAACGTTATGTCGTGGAGAACAAGGACCGCTACCTGGAAGAGCGTTATTACTTTGACGAATGGGACAAGGCGTTACATGCTCGCGGGCAGATCAAACAGCAGCGAGAATTGTATCGACAGCGGACCGACTATAACGATTGCCTTGGCGCGTTCCTTTGGGAACAGGACGCCGATATGCAGTCAGACAACTTCGTCGGAGACATGGCGACCTGGTGGATTGACACCAAACCCAAACCGGAACAACCACTGTTTCTGCAAATTGGATTTCCTGGCCCTCATCCGCCTTATGACCCGACACCAGAAGAAGCCGAAAAGTACATGAGCAAAGATCTGCCGCTCATGGAGGTAACAGAGGAGGAGAAGGAGAATCAGCCACGAGCCTTTAAGGTGCTCCGTGAACACAATTTTGACATCGATCACGACAGCGTCGTTCATAAAGACAACCCGACTCAGGAAGAACGCCATCGGCAGCGAGCCTACTACCTGGCCAATGTCACCATGATTGACACGAAGGTGGGTGAGATTCTTGACTCGCTTGAAAAGAAGGGCTATCTGGAGAACAGCGTGGTGATCTTCACCAGTGACCATGGCGACTGTCTTACGGATCACGGTCACAGTCAGAAGTGGACGATGTATGACATCATCACAAAAATGCCGATGATCGTCTGGTCGCCCGGTAGATTTGAAGCCAACAAACGCATCGACGGTCTTTGCCAGCAGATGGACATCGGCCCCGCCATTCTGGATCTTGCCGAAGTCGAAGTCCCCGAAACGATGGAGGCCAAATCACTGCTGCCTGCTCTTGAAGGAAAAGACTGGGAAGCCCGAGACTTCGTCTATGCCGAACACGGTAAAGACGGGATTCTCGACGGCACTGACTTCATGACTATGGTGCGCGATAAAGAATGGAAGCTGGTTCAATTTATTGATGAAGACGAAGGCCAGCTTTTTGATCTGGTCAATGACCCTGATGAAGTCAAGAACCTTTGGAGCAATCCTGATCATGACGCTCGGAAGCAGCAGATGCTGACGGAGCTTCGCGAATGGCGCATGCGTAGTCTGGTGCATACAGCTCCCTGGGCCGGAGAGTTTCGCTAATGCGGCTGGACGAAATTGACCAACACACGTTTGACGTGAGGTGTATTTCTTACGCATGACCTCTTTGATTGAACTGCGAAACCTGACCAAGGACTACGGGTCGTTTCGTGCGCTGGACGCCGTCAATCTTGTCGTTGACACCGGCATCACAGGTCTGCTGGGCCCAAACGGAGCCGGAAAGAGTACACTGATTAAAGTGTTGCTGGGGCTGGTGAGGGTAACATCCGGACAGGGCCACGTTCTGGGACATGACGTCACCACAGAGTCCGCCGCGATTCGAGCCAAAGTTGGTTACATGCCGGAAGACGACTGCTACATGCACGGATCGACGGGCATTGAATCGGTCCAGGTCGCGGCCCGTCTGTCCTGCCTGCCCAGAACCGAAGCGCTGCGGCGGGGGCATGAAATTCTGGACTTCTGCGGCATAGATCAGGAACGGTATCGGAAGGTCGAAACGTATTCCACAGGCATGCGGCAAAAGCTCCGCTTCGCTATGGCCATTGTACACGATCCGGAACTACTGATACTAGACGAACCCACATCCGGCCTGGATCCGGAAGAGCGGGAAGCCATGCTGAACCGCATCAGTATACTGTCAGAGAAATTTGGAAAGTCCGTAATTCTGTGCACGCACATTTTGCCCGATGTGAGAGTGGTGTGTGATGCCGTGACGATCCTTGCCGCGGGGAAAATTCGTCTTTCAGCGTCCTTGAGCAAACTGCTGAAGTCACCTGCCCCTTCGATCAATATTGAATTCTCCGGCGATGGCGAAAAATTGGCTGATGCGTTGCAATCATGCGGCCTGAGTACTGAGGTTCAGCATGCAGGTATCCTACAGGTCGTCGGTGAGGCGACGGAGGTTTCCGAGCAGTTCTGGAGGTGCGTCGACGAATGTGGGATCGCAGTCCGGAACATGACTCCGTCGCAATCTTCGCTGGAAGAAGTGTTCCTGAAATCTGTGAGGGAGAATCGCGATGCCGATTCATAATCTCGGATATCGCGAATGGGACAGCGATCGCGAATCGGGTAAAACACGCTGGACTGTCGTAGCAGGCGTTGGTATCCGTCGGGCGTGGCAAAGTTTTTGGCTTCGCCGAATTGCATTTGTCGTCTGGGCGCCTCCCCTGGCCTACGGCGTACTTATTTTTCTGTTCGAACAGGTGTTGACGAATAGCGTTCAGGGCAACACGGACAGCATGCGGGGATTGCTGAGGTTATTGCTGCCCGCGGAAATGCTGCCGGTCGTGCAGGTGACACTCGACGGACTTGACGGTGCCGATCGTGCACAGATGCTTGCCGCAGCACGACCATTGTTGTGGAAGTCAGTGATGCTGCAGCTGCAAAGGTCACAGACCATTGGCATGGTGATCGTGGTCGGGCTGCTTGCGCCGTCGTTGATTTCTCAGGATGTCAGGTCTCGTGCGTTCCTGTTGTACTTCTCCCGTCCACTTACGCGGATCCAGTACATCTGTGGCAAGTGCGCTACAGTTCTGTGCTATTTGCTGCTGACGTGCACACTTCCCCAGCTGTTGCTGTATGTTTTCGGAGTGCTCCTTTCCCCCGATATATCGGTGATCGGCCAGACATGGGATCTGCCGTTACGTACGATGGCCGCGTCGGCCACGATAATTGTGCCCACAACGCTGCTGTCATTAATGCTGTCGTCGTTAACGGTGGAAAGCCGCTTTGCGACCTTTGGCTGGTTCGCCATCTGGATTTTCGGACTGGCCGCATTTGTCGTGATGCGAAATCTAAATGGCGACACGTCCGGACTGGTCCTTCGCCTGTCGTTTCTATTTCTGCTGTTCAGCGATCTATCTGTCGCAATTCTCGACATTCCCAGTCTCTCTCCGCATACCGACACTCAGTTTGCGTTTATTTTTGCGCTTAGCGTGATTTGTTTCGCCGTGATCTACCAGAAAGTGTCCGCCCCTCTGAGAGCGTGACAGTTTCCATGAATTCCAACTATTTGATTGAACTGGAACACGTTACCAGGCTTTACGGCACGGTGATTGGCGTCAACGATTTCAATGCACAGTTGAAACCGGGCGCATACGGTCTGCTCGGTCCCAACGGCGCGGGCAAAAGTACGTTGTTAAGCCTGCTGACGGGCCAGCTTGTGCCGACACGCGGAACCGTTCGGGTCCTGGGAGAATCACCAAGGAACAATTCGCGGCTGATGAGGAAAATCGGATTCTGTCCGGGGTACGAAGGATTGTATGCAACCACGACCGGACTGGACTGGGTGACTCTGCTGCTGCAGCTCCACGGCGTGCGCTGGCGACCCGCCCGGGAACGCGCTGCAGACTGCCTGGCTCTTGTTGGCATGTCAAACGACATGAAGCGACCAATCTCTACGTATTCGCGAGGAATGCGGCAGCGTACGAAACTGGCTCAGGCCATTGCTCATGAGCCCACGCTATTATTCCTGGACGAGCCATTCAGCGGGCTGGATCCAATTGGCCGCGCCGAAATGACCGACGTACTGAATGACTGGATCGGCCTCGGCAACAGCCTGATTATCGCCAGCCATGTACTACACGAAATTGAAGCGCTGACCGATTCGTTTCTTCTGATATGCGGTGGACGCCTGCTGGCCTCAGGGACCGCCAGCGAGGTGAACGAGTTATTGTTTGATTCGCCCTCAGAAATTGAGGTGGATTGTGCAGAACCCTATCGACTTGCATCAGTGCTGATGGAAAACGAACTGGCAGTCTCTGCCTCAATCGAACAGAACTCACATGGCACCGACACGGTCCGCTTGAAGACTTTGCATGCCGGGCAACTTTGGATTCAGCTGTCGGGAATAATCACGAAAAATGGATTCACAGTGACTCGTGTAAAGTCTGCTGACGATTCTCTGCAGACCCTCTTCAACTCATTGCTGAAGATTCATCGAGGTGAGATATGAACAGCATGTTGGCTGTCTTTCGTTTCGAAATGAACCGAATTCTGACGCCCGGCCGCGCCTTCTGGTGGGTCGTGGTCGCCGCGTTTCCTGTGGTGATCATGCTGTTGATGACAAATTACATCCAGTTTCCACCAGGGGCCAGAGTCACACAGCAGAACATCAGTACCATGTTCACGATCGCTTTGTACTTCGTGGCCCCCACTATTTCGTGTATGCTTGGGGGCTTGTTGATTGCGGCTCCTGCAGTGGCGTCTGAACTGGAACAACACAGTTGGGTTTACCTGGCTGTGCGGCCTAACGGACTGTTCTATCTGATCCTGGGCAAGTACCTGGTGGCCGTCGTGTGGGCCGCGTCGGCAACGCTTGTGGGTGTCACAGCTGCGGTTGCCGTCGCTGATGCTGAAAACCAGATTGCAGCGGCGACTGCAATGGAAGAACAGCCCTCCGTTGCCGCCCATGAGCAGCAATCCTCTCGGCAACGTGACCAGCCTTACACAAACGCGACAGGCACGCTCCCGGGGATTGTTCGCAGCAGCGAAGTTCTGGTTGCCATGGCGGGGTTGGCGACACTGTCCGCATGTTCCTATTCAGCGCTTTATATCATGCTGGGAACTGTGTTTCATCGTCGCGCCATGGTGCTCTGCGTTGCGTACACAGCAGGCGTGGAACTGTTTTTGGGTTTCTTTCCGGCTGTCATCAATCGCTTCACCATTCAATACCGTCTCCGGACACTGTTGTTTGACTGGACGACACAAAGTGAACAATTTCGTCAGTCCCGGGTTTTGGAATTCGTCGCCTCGGACGAAAGTGTTTTCGCTCAGATAATGTGGCTGATATCGTGTATCGCTGTGTTCCTGGCCATCACGTTGGTCTCCGTGCAGGTTCGTGAATTCACGTCTGCGTCCGAAACCGATGTCTGAACGACAACGAGAAATCTGGTACACTGAAATCAGTAACGTTGTCCGGGCGGAAATGCCCCGTCTAACCACCAGAGGCTTCGCGGAATGGAAAGCCGTCAATGCGGAAGATTTCCAGTGGCGCAGAAGCGCCTCGGCCTCGTGGGGCGGCGAATCCGTAAGCGATGACCGCTCCGGATGTCAGTTCCGCGACGTAGATCAGTCCGTTCGCGGGTTGCACGCCGCCAGATGTTCTGAGCTGAGCATCACCGGCCACCATTGAGTATTTTGGTTCCGGAGTCGCAGGATTCAATTGAAAGTCCTGGGAGACGACGCGAATGTATTTATGAGAGAAGTTCCCCGACTGGCTGTTCAAAAATCCACCGCTCAGGACTCCCGTCAGGTGGTCAAGAATGAACACGGCCTCTGATTCGCCCAGTGTCACCCGGCAGGTACACATCGAAAACTTGTCATTGCCGTTGGCGGCTGAGGCTTTTACTGGCTGGTGCGGCTTCAATACCATAAAGCTGGTTCCCAGAATGACGCCCAGTGCCAGTATCACGAACGGGTGTTTTTGCAATGTCTTCATGTTCGCCTCGCTTTTTTGTTGAGATGCCGTAAGTCCGCGCCGCAAATGAACGCGAAAACGGCGTATCATCTGTCTGACGCTGCAAATTGTATGACGTCGGGGTTGATTTCGCCAGATTCCGGCTGATGATCTGCGTTCATAGAAACGAATTCGCCGTGAAGTCTCCCTCAGTTTTCTGAAAATCCGTTACCTCCAGTTGTATTTTTCTGAACCGAGAACCTTTTTAGACACCTGAGTGTCCCGTTGCATGCGGGTTTGACAGTGCCGATGTTTGAACGTCAACCAAGTGACATTAACATGACGACCGAGTCAGATCAGTCATCCCCAGGCCCTTGCGTCTGGAAGTCGATTCGTGAAGCGGCAGTGGATAACGTGCGCAAAGAGCCTATGCTGGGCAGCTTTCTGCATGCCACGATTCTGAATCATGACCGTTTCGAAGATGCCGTCAGCTTTCATTTGGCTGGAAAGTTGCAGTCGAACTCGGTCTCCGGAATGCAGCTTCGAGAAGTTATCGATCACGCTTTCTCCCAAGACACTCAGATCGCCGACTCCATCAAGGCGGATTTGTCGGCAATTCGCGAGCGGGACCCGGCAGTCAACTGCTGCATGATACCATTGCTCTATCTCAAAGGACTGCATTCGCTCGCCAGTTATCGCGTTGGTCACTGGCTTTGGAAGGACGGCCGAAAATTGCTGGCTCTGCACCTGCAAAACCGTATGTCCGAAGTGTTCGGAACCGACATCCATCCGGCCGCCAGAATTGGACGTGGAATTCTGGTGGACCATGCCACTTCTGTAGTCATCGGCGAGACAGCAGTTGTGGAGGACAACGTTTCGATGCTTCATGAGGTGACGTTAGGGGGAACCGGTAAACAAACTGGTGATCGCCATCCCAAAGTTCGGCGAAACGTGTTGATCGGTGCGGGAGCCAAGATCCTTGGCAATGTGGAAATTGGCGAAGGCGCCAAAATCGGCGCGGGTAGCGTGGTACTGACCGAAGTGCCGCCGCACTGCACGTTCGCCGGCGTGCCCGCCGTTCTCGTCGGTCGGCCTCAAACCGAAGAACCGTCGCTGGAAATGAACCACGGCATCGACATCTGACATGTCATGGACTCAGTTAATGCCTCGTGATCTTCTTGCCAATCCACTATTTCGCGCCGACGATCTCGGAGTTCCAATTCCCGATGATTTGCATGCGGTATCGGCCTGCCTTCCTTTGTGGGCCCACAACATCGGCTATGAAGAAGGTGACCCGTTTGTCACGGACAACCTTCAGGCCGCCTACCCGCGATTCCACTTGCATCCCATCGTTCAGAAACTATGTGACAGATTTCTAAATACAGACGGCCAAAAAGGTCTGCCGTTCGCATCCGAGCGTTGTGCGCAGAGAGCCGTCGAGTACGTCCGCAATCGTGGTGGCGGGGAAACCAGGCTCGTCTCATTCAATGACCAGGCGGCCAGCGGTGTTGTCGTACGCACCGAGGATTTCGCACTGCTCAAGCAGTACTGGCAGCACGCCGGAGAGAATGTTTCATCGCGAGTTGCGGACCAGATTCTTTCCAACATCTCTGCGACTGCAACGGAGAATGAGGCGAGAACAGCCGTACGGCAACGTGTTGCCGACGTAACGGATGCCGCCACCAGCGACGTGTTTCTGTTTCCGTCCGGGATGGCGGCCATCGCCTGCGCATGGCGAGCGGTCTCAGCCATTGCCAGCGGCCCAACCTGCCAATTCGGCTTCCCCTATGTTGACACCCTGAAGATTCAGCAACGATTTCCAGCAGCGACCTGTGAATTCCTGCCCATAGGCAGCAATGCCGACATCGACACTCTGGAACAATTGTCCAGAACACGGCCCCCGCTCGCCGTCTTCTGCGAGGTGCCGACGAATCCGCTGCTGGACACTCCGGATCTACCGCGACTGCTAAACATCGCTGATCGGCACGACATGCTGCTGGTTGTGGATGATACGCTTGCCGCCTGCGGAAACCTGCAGGTACTGGGTTACGCCGACCTTCTTGCGACGAGTCTGACGAAGTACTTCAGTGGCTACGGCAACGTTCTGGCGGGATCCCTGGTTATCAATCCCCACGGGAAACGTTCGCAGGACCTTCGAACCGCCATCAACGACGATTTCGAGGAGAATCTCAGCGACTCGGATGTGGTAGTTCTGGCGACCAATTCTCAGAATCACGTCAAACGCACTTCAACGATCAACCGCAACGCGATGCTTCTGGTGGAATTTCTATCGAAGCACCCGGCCGTGGAGTCAGTTTTTCATCCGTCGATTGCCAGAAAAAACTATGACAATCTGAAGTCAGCCAACGGGGGATATGGCGGCCTGCTTTCGATCGTGCTGAAGGACGCGCAGAATTCAACGCCGAAGGTATTTGACGTGCTGGAAGTGTGTAAAGGCCCCAATCTTGGCACACATTTCACACTGTGCTGTCCGTACACCCTGCTTGCACACTATGACGAGCTGGACTTTGCAGAATCCTGCGGAGTCTCTCGCTGGCTGCTCCGAATCAGTGTCGGCACTGAACCCATTGACGAACTCATCGCTCGGTTCGACAGAGCACTGATGCACGGAACGCGCCCCAGTAGATGAGGTTGGCAGCCGTCGAACTGGTACTACGCTCGGGCGCCCTCATACCTCATTGGTACCCACGCACCATTTTCTGTGCTGCTGGCAACGCATTGCTGGATGAAGTACATCCCTTCAGCGCCGTCGTACACGTTTGGGTAGATTGTGTCTTTTGCATCGAACGACTCCCCGGCTGCACGAGCGACCATTGCGTCATAAGCAAAGCGATACACGTTGGCAAAAGCTTCAAAGAATGCCTCCGGATGGCCGGACGGCAACCGGCATGCCCCGGCCCCAAGTCCGTTCATGAAAGGAGCGTTGGGATCACGCGTGTACATTTGATGCGGCGAACCGTTTTTGCGAACGATCATGACGTTCGGTTCTTCCTGTCGCCACTGCAGCGCTCCTTTTGTACCATCAACTTCGATGAACAGGTCGTTTTCACGTCCGTGTGAAATCTGGCTGGCCGTAACTGTGCCCAGAGCGCCGTTGTTATAACGGACCACCGCATGTCCATAGTCGTCCAGCTGCCTGCCGGGTGCGAATATTTTCAAGTTGCAACTGATGTCTTCAGGAATCAGCCCCGTCATGTAGCGACCAAGATTGAAGGCATGGGTGCCAATATCGCCAAATGCTCCGGCAGCTCCCGACTTGGTGGGGTCCGTCCGCCAGGCCGCCTGCTTCTGTTCCTCTTCCTCCAGCCGTGTGCGCAACCAGCCCTGAATGTAGTTGGAACGAATTGCCTGGATCTCACCAAGTTCTCCGCTCTGAATCATTTCACGTGCCTGACGAACCAGGGGATAGCCCGTGTAATTGTGCGAAACTGCAAACACCACCCCGCTGGCCTCTACTGCACGCACCAGTTCTTCCGCCTGTGCCATATCGAAAGTCATCGGTTTGTCGCACACGACGTTGAACCCTGCTTCCACCGCAGCCTTGGCAATTTCAAAGTGCGTGTGATTGGGAGTCGCGATACTCACGAAGTCGATTCGCTGATCCGCAGGAAGTGTATTTTCCGCGTCGAGCATTTGCTGCCATGAGGTGTAAGCCCGTTCTTCAGCAATGTCGTAGGCCG
>JAQWLN010000055.1 GCA_029247265.1 Fuerstiella sp. | reverse complement strand
GTGCCTGATCCGTTCGGGCTACGGCGCCAAGGCAACACACAACGAAGGCGGTCGGTACATTTTCACCGGCAGCAACTCGTTGGGTGCAAGCCTCGGCGCATGGATGTTGCACGGCATGGGTTCCGGCAACCCAAGCCTTCCCGGCTTCGTCGTTCTTACCGGCCGAGCTCCCGGAGATAAATGGGCCCTCAGCGACGGAAACGTTCTTGGCGGTGCCAGGTCCTACGGCGCCGGTGGCCTGCCGCCTTCGCTGCAAGCCCAGCTCGTTCGTAATCTCGACAGACCGATCGCCAACCTCGATGGCTTCAGCAGCGACGGCAATCAGCGACGTTTCCTCGACCAACTTTCAGCATTCAATTCGGGCTTCTCCGAGAGACATCCTCAAGTCGCCGACCTCGTCGCTCGCAACGAATCTTTCGAAACCGCATACCGCATGCAATCCGCAGCTCCGGAAGCCTTCGACCTGTCAAAAGAACTCTCCCGGAAGGCGATTCGAGAGCGTTACGGTATCAAGCCGCAACCGACTCGCAGCACCGGAACCAAACTCCTTCTGGCCCGCCGACTGGTCGAACGAGGAGTCCGATTCGTGCTCGTGCCTTCGATGAAAGTTCCCAGCCTGGAAGGCGGCGCTGTTAGCTGGGACACGCACACCCCCACCAACGTCCGCGGCGGCATTCCCAACCTGGCCCGTGCGTGTGATCAACCATTGGCCGGTTTGATTGTTGATCTCAAAGAACGCGACTTGTTGAAAACAACACTGGTGGTCTAGGGCGGCGAAATGGGGCGCGGCGGCAAAGGCAACATGAACCACAACGGCAACGCCTTCACCTGGTGGATGGCTGGCGGAGGCGTCCCCGGCGGCACGACCTACGGCGCGACCGATGAACTCGGAACCACCGCTGTCGAGAAACCACTCCACGTTCGCGACCTGCACGCAACGATCCTTTGGATGTGCGGCCTCGACCATAGGCAACTGAAATTCAATGGCTCCGGCCTCGACGACGCTTGCAAAGTCGCGACCGAACTGATCGGACAGGCATGACGAGTGGAACACATCGGCACATTGAAACCACCAGGGACCTCGCGGCAACACAAGTGTTTGTGTCGCATTCTGGTGATCCTTTGTGCTGTCGGAGGTAACAATGAAAACACATAGCTTTCAAGGATATCCGGCGGTCAGAACACCATGCCCAGCATTCGCCCGGTTGACTGTTCGACAGGCGGTCCTGGTTCCAGCGAGATCACTCCGCGTGTGTGGCTTGCTGAAAGGCTTCGTTCTCTCGATCGTCGTGATTCATACTCCTGTAGTCTTCGCGCAGGACACGACTGGTTCGGAACGGGCGATTGACTTTGCGCGTCAAGTCCAGCCTATCCTGGCGAAACACTGCTACGCCTGTCATGGTCCGGACGAAGCTGAAGGAGGATTGCAGTTCACCAGCAAGGAAGCGGCCTTCTCTAAACTTGATTCCGGCTTTCATGCAATCGTTGCCGGCAAGCCAGGCGAAAGTGAAGTCTTCAAACGTCTCACTGCCGAAGATGAACACGAACGGATGCCGTCCGAAGCTGATCCGCTTCTTCCTGAAGAAATTGAGATCGTTCGCAAATGGATACAGCAGGGCGCTCAATGGCATGAACACTGGGGATTCAGCAAGCCCCGAATCGCGGACGTCCCCAAAGTTGACAACGCCCAATGGACCCGGAATCAAATTGATCAATTCATCTACAAGCAGTTGCAGGATTCCGGCTTGAAGCCAAACAGCAAGGCTGACAAGCGAACTCTGATTCGTCGCGCGACTTACGATCTGATCGGTCTGCCTCCAACGTTTCGAGAAGTCGATGCGTTTCTCAATGACAATTCCGGTGACGCCTGGGAGAGGCTGATCGATCGCTTGCTGGACTCACCGCACTATGGTGAGCGCTGGGGACGGCACTGGCTCGATCTTGTTCGCTACGCGGAGACGAACAGCTATGAGGTGGACGGGCCGAAGCCTTTTGCCTGGAAGTATCGAGATTACGTTATTCAATCTCTCAACGACGACAAGCCGTACG
Organism: Fuerstiella sp.; assembly: GCA_029247265.1. Classification (GTDB taxonomy): domain Bacteria; phylum Planctomycetota; class Planctomycetia; order Planctomycetales; family Planctomycetaceae; genus Fuerstiella. The sequence continues at coordinate 7,822 of JAQWLN010000055.1, read as the reverse complement.
ATAAATTCGTGCGTGAGCAGATTGCCGGTGATGAGTTGAAGGAAGTCACCGTTGAGACAATGACGGCAACGGGCTTTTATCGACTCGGAATCTACGACAACGCACCAGCGGATCGCACTCTGGCCCGCGCCGACGAACTTGACGACATCGTCACCACCATCAGCCAGGTTTTTCTTGGGCTGACGGTCAACTGCGCACGCTGTCACGACCACAAAATCGATCCCATCTCTCAGGCCGACTATTACAGGATGGTTTCGTTTGTGTCTGATATCGAGCCATACGACAACAAAGGCTTCAACACGAATTTCGATGTTTCCCCGCCTGAGACTCGCGACCGATTTAATCGGCTAAACCAGGAAGTCAACGAATGGTCCGCTGAGTTGCGTGTCGTTGAACAGCGTGGAATCGTCAGGATGTCGGCGGAAGATCAGCGGAAAACCGAAGGACGGCAGCGTAAGCAGGTGCTGCGCGAAAAAATAAAGGACTATCTGTCGAACGAAGACTGGAAGCTGCGACTATCACTGACAAAGAAGATCAACGCGAATCGAAAAACCATCAAGGAGTTCCCGAATCGCGAGACCGTCCTGAGTGTGGCGAGGTCGAATGCAAACCCTCCTGTCACTCGCGTGTTATTTCGTGGCAACCCGCATGTTCCGCAGGACGAAGTCAGCCCGGGTTTTCCGGAACTGTTCCAGTCCGAACCACCGACAATCCCCCAGCCGAAGACTGATGCAAAAACGGCTGGGCGGCGCAAGGTTCTCGCGGCCTGGCTCACGGCACCTGAGAATCGAATGACCGCACGCGTTATGGCCAATCGAGTATGGCAGTTTCATTTTGGGCGGGGCATTGTTCGCTCGAGCAATAACTTTGGCCAACTTGGTTCTCCGCCCACGCATCCAGAGCTTCTCGACTATTTGGCAGCTCAGTTCGCAACGAACGACTGGAAACTGAAAGCTCTGCACAAAAGGATCATGACGAGCCAGGCGTATCAAATGTCGTCGTCCATGAATGAAGCGGGTTTCGCGAAAGACCCGGACAACGATTTGTTCTGGCGATTCGACGTGAGGCGACTCGGCGCTGAAGAGGTTCGCGATTCGCTATTGGCCGTGAACGGTTCGCTGAATCCAAAACTCTATGGGCCGAGCATTTATGAAAAACTTCCTCAGGAAGTCCTTGCTCGTCAATCACAACCTGGCAAGGGATGGGGCACGTCCAGCGAAAAGGAAAGAAACAGACGCAGCATTTACATCCACGTAAAGCGTTCGTTGCTGACTCCGATGTTGTCTGTTTTTGATTTGCCCGACACAGACCGTTCCTGCGAAGCTCGTTTTACAACGTTGCAGCCAGGCCAGGCGTTGTCTTTGTTGAACAGTGAGTTCGTTCATACTCAGGCGAAACGTCTCGCCACGAGAATCAATCAAATGATTGATGGTGGTGCAAAACAGAAACTGACTGCCGCGTTTGAACTCGTTTACGCACGAAACGCAACGCAGGAAGAAATTGAAAGTGTGATGGAGTTAATCAGCAAGCTCGAGACTGAATACAAGAAATCAGCAGATGAATCATTCGAATTGGCTTGTCTATCCATGTTGAACTGGAACGAGTTCATATTCGTCGATTGATTGACAGGAGTCGCAGTAATGTCGCGAAGACAATAATTGTTATTGGCTCAATTCCGGTTTCGGGTTGATGTGAGCGGCAGGGCGCTCACAGAAAACAGGTTCAACGACAAATCGGCTGGCGGAAGTAAGAGGAAAACCAATGTCAACCAGACGAAACGCTTTCTGTCGACGAACTCGACGCGAATTCCTATGGCAAACCGGAGCCGGGTTCGGGTCCGCCGCATTAGCTTCGATGCTGAGCGCAGACGGTTTCCTCGACAATCAAGCCGTTGGTGCAGATGGCAAGACTGAATTCATTAACCCGCTTTCGCCAAAGAGACCACATCATCAGCCCAAGGCAAAATCGGTCATCTTTCTGTTCATGTACGGCGGACCGAGTCACATTGACACGTTCGACTACAAACCGCAGATGATCGGAATGGACGGCAAAACGATTGACGTGAAAACGTTCGGTCGTGGCGGCAAAAGAAACCGCGGCCGAGTCGTTGAGCCACGCTGGAAATTTCAGCAATACGGGGAGAGTGGCAAGTGGGTGAGTTCTTTGTTTCCGAACGTCGCAAAGCATGTCGACGACATCGCCTTCATTCATTCGATGACTGCGGACTCTCCGATCCATGGTTCGGCGATGTTCATGATGAATTCGGGCAAGGTCCTCAGCGGCAGTCCATCGCTGGGATCATGGGCAACGTATGGGCTTGGCACGGTCAATCAAAACCTGCCGGGCTACGTTGTGATGCTCGACAGGACCGGTGGTCCGATCAACGGCGCGAAGAACTGGTCGAGCGGATACATGCCTGCCAGTTTTCAGGGCACGCATTTTAAGAGTGAAGGTGCACCGGTCCTCGATCTTGTACCACCCAAACACATGAGCGGCGGCATTCAGCGAGACGTCATCGACTCCATTCAAAGAGCCAACAAGCGGCACGCTTCAACCCGGAACGGCAATGCCGATCTCGACGCAAGAATTGCCAGCTACGAACTGGCCTACGGCATGCAGACCACAGCTTCGGAAGCTGTGGAGCTCAACAAAGAAACCGAACACACCGCAAAGCTGTACGGCATGAACAATCCCGCGACGCTGGATTTCGGCAAACGTTGCCTACTCGCCCGTCGATTGGTTGAAAGAGGCGTTCGCTTTATCCAGGTCTATTCCGGCGGAGCACACAACGACGACAATTGGGACGCTCATGGAGATTTGGAAAACAACCACAACCATCATGCGGGGGCGACAGACAAACCCATCGCCGGTCTCCTGCAGGACCTCAAAGACAGAGGCATGCTCGATGAAACCCTGGTAATCTGGGGCGGTGAGTTTGGACGCCAGCCGACGGCCGAATACACGAAGGGAAGTGGCCGCGATCACAATTCGTACGGCTTCACCATGTGGATGGCAGGCGGAGGAATCAAAGGCGGCATCAGCGTCGGTGCGACGGATGAAACTGGCTCTGCAGCAGTCGAGAAGCCCTTTCATGTGAAAAACCTGCACGCAACTGTGCTACACCAACTGGGCCTCGACCCGAACAAGCTCTCCTACTTTTACAGCGGATTGAATCAAAAACTTGTCGGCGTCGAACACGTGGACCCAATTGAAGAGTGCATCGCATGAGTACGCAGATGAGAGAAGAATTGGTTCGAGGACAGAAGGCGGGGCTGATGCGATTCATTGCGATCTCCTTCTGCTGCATGACGTATGTCAATGCATGTTGTGCGGCGACGAGCCCCAACTTCGTTATCTTCTACGTCGACGATTTAGGCTGGGCGGATACTTCGGTTCGAATGATGGACGACGAACCGCTCTCCAGGAGCGATTTCAATCAAACCCCCGCACTTGAAGAGTTAGCCAGGCAGGGAGTGCGTTTCACGAGCGGATATGCCCCGACTCCAACCTGTACAGGTTCTCGAATCAGTATTCAATTCGGTATGACATCGGCGCGGCTGCAATACCGAAACGTTTTTGATGTGCTTTCCAAGAAGCAAAGAGCTGCAAAGGGTTGGGACGAAGAAATCTCAATGGCCGGCGTGCTCAAAGCCGCGAACAAGGGCTACGTCACGGCTCATTTTGGCAAGGGGATGAATGTCCGCCGAATGGACCACGCGGGTTACGACGTTTCCGACGAGTTTGACCGTGGATCGAATGGGAATGGGCATGGGAGATACAATGACGTCAAAAAGAAGATTCCAATCCCGGACGACAACCCGAAGCGAATCGTCGACCTGACGAAGCGATCCGTCGATTTCGTGAAGGAACATGCTGGCGAGCGGCCTTTTTTCCTGATGGTTTCCCACTACGCCGTCCATGTGCCACACCAGGCCTCACCGGAAGCCATAGAGCGCTGTCGCCGGCGCTGGCTTGCGGCGGGCAAACCGGATATTGATCGCTCGCAACCTGGATACGAGCAGACCGACACGTACCAGCAATGGGAATACTCCGCCATGCTCAAGGAGACGGATCAGAGTCTCGGTTCGATCATCGATGCGTTGGTGGAAAGCGGGCAATTCGACAACACCTACGTGGTCTTCACCTCCGACAACGGCGGCGACTTCTACAAATCCAATGCGAATCATCTCCGTTGCAACGGACCACTTCGGGAAGGCAAGGGTTCGACCTTCGAAGGCGGAATTCGCGTCCCGTTTGTGGTGTCCGGCCCGGGAATCAAGCCAGGATCACAATGCGCTGTGCCCGTCATTCAGTGGGACCTTCTGCCGACCCTTCATGATCTGGCGGACAGTCAGACGCTGCTGCCGGCCGGCGTCGATGGTGGAAGTCTACGTGGCGTGTTCGAGAGCGGCGATGCGGGAAGCGTTAGGCGGAACGCGCTTGGATTGGTTTTTCATTACACCTGTCACTTCCACCCGCCTGTCAGCGCCATTCGAATTGGTGACCACAAACTGCTGCGGCATTTGGCATCCGGCGAGCTCAGGCTGTTTGACGTGGCAAAGGACTACGCGGAGAAACATGACCTTTCTGGAAAAATGCCGCAGAAGGTCGCGGAGATGGATCGCATCCGCCAACAGTACGTGCAGAACGTTGACGGCGGCACGATGCCTGAAGTGTATGAGGCGTACTCCGATTGGATGGGCGCCTCGAGAAAGAATGCGGAACAGAAATACGACAAAGACGTTGCGTCACTAAAGGAACGCAATCCGGTAGATCTGGTCAAGGGACTTGCCAAACTGAAATCGAATTGGGAAAAGTCAAAGCGTTCGTATGTGGTGAAGAGGGCTCTCATAGAAGACCACATGCAGGAATCATCCTGGTATCGCCAGGACCAGGACAAGGTGATCAAACGCCTGGGGATGGACAAGCAAGGAAACCTGATCACGCCGGATCCATAATTCAGGCAAGCACACAAATCGCCCATTTTTCCAGCTCTCCGATCCCTTCAACGGCCACTCAAGCATCTTCTGCAGGAAGCAGAAACCCAACAATGATGATTCGATTTTTTCCGATTCTGTTGATCAGTCTGGCTGCTTCCGCCTGCGCGGCTGAGAAGCCCAACCTGCTGCTCTTCCTGGCAGATGACATGACCTACACGGATCTCGGGTGTTATGGAAATCCGGATGTAAAAACACCCGCGATTGATCAACTGGCGAAAGAAGGTTTGAAGTTCACGCGTTGCTATAATTCGGCGCCAACCTGTTCGCCGTTGCGTCAAAGTCTCTTCACGGGAATCTATCCGGTTCGCAACGGAGCTCATCCGAATCACAGTCGGGTGTATCCAGGCGTGAAGTCGATGCCACACTATCTGGAACCCCTCGGCTACCGAGTTGCCATCGTGGGGAAGCGGCATGAAGCGCCGGCGGAGGCCTTTCCCTTCGAATATCTGGGAGGCAGCCATGGCGACAGTGGCAAGACGCCGGATGGCGCGGATTTGCCCCTGGCATCGGCTCGGGAGTTCATGGCTCGGGACGCGGATCAGCCCTGGTGTTTGGTGGTTGCTTCCAATCAGCCTCATACCGCGTGGAATCGAGGCGACGCATCGGCCTACCCAGCGGAAGGTCTGACCGTTCCGCCGTATCTGGTGGATACTCCCGAGACGCGCGAAGGGATGTCGAGATATTACGCCGAGATCACATACATGGACGGCCAGGTGAAGCAGGTGATGGAAATGTTGGAGGAATCGGAGCAGACGGACAACACGGCTTTTCTCTGGTTGAGTGAGCAGGGATCCCAATTACCTTTCGGAAAGTGGACCTGTTACGACACCGGTATTCACGCAGCTGCCGTGCTGCGTTGGCCGAGAGTGGTCAAAGCCGGGTCGGAGTCGGCCGCCCTGGTCAGCTACGTCGATGTGGTGCCGACGTGGATAGCATTGGCAGGAGGTGCACCGGAGCCCCTGGGTCTCGATGGTGCTTCATTCGCAGATGTCCTGGCGAGCAAGACAAAACACCATCATGACGTTGTGTTTGCGACGCACACGACTCGCGGCATCTACAACGGATCAGAAGCCTTCGCGACGCGAGCAGCGACGGATGGAGAGTGGCTCTACATTCGAAACCTGCATTCGGATGAATTGTTTCAGAATTCGATCACGAAAAAAGATGGCATCTTTCGTTCCTGGAAAGGAGTGCAGACTCAGTTTGCGCAGGAACGTGTGAAGGCTTATCAGCAGCGGGCGGCGGAGGAATTGTATGATCTCAAAACGGACCCCTGGTGCCTGAACAATCAGTTTGGTCTGGCCAACGACCAGAAGCTTTCTGCGAAACTCGATGCATGGATGAAGCAACAGGGAGACAGGGGAGATGCGACGGAGCGAGACGCAGAGAATCGGCAACCCGATTACAGGCCCTGGTCGAGAAAAGGAACTTATGACCTGAGTAAACGGGGTAAGGTCAGCCAATGATCGCAGTTGGATTCAAAGCAGACGAAAGCTTCAGACCACATGCAGGAAACATCCTGATATGGCCCAGACCAATAGAAGGTCATCAAACGCCTGCCTGGTGATGGACAAGCAAGGAAACCTTGTCACTGCGGATAGTTAATTCAGAAGACTACACAGCTCACCCACAGAAACGAAACACCCGACTTTAAGCATGTTCAAGAATAAAAAAGCGGTATTCGGATTTTTCCTGCTTGCGTTGATGGTTTGCGCATGTCTCCGCACGAGCGCCGTCGCGCAGGTAGAATCACAGCGACCCAATATCGTGGTCATTCTTGTTGATGACCTGGGCTATTCTGACATCGGCTGCTATGGCGGTGAGATCGAGACGCGCTGTCTTGATGGCCTTGCTAAATCGGGCGTTCGATTCAGCCAGTTCTACAACACCGCGCGCTGCTGCCACTCGCGCGCCAGCCTGCTCACTGGTCTCTACCAGCATCAAGCCGGCATTGGGTTCATGACCTATGCCGATTGGGGTGAGGGCTATGAGGGAACGCTGAATGAAAATTGTGTGACGCTTGGCGAAGCACTAAAGAACGCGGGTTACACAACGTGCGTCTCCGGAAAGTGGCATGTTGCCGCCCACAGGAATCTCCCTTCGCACTCGTTGCCGGAAAACCGCGGCTTCGACAGGTCGACGGTTGTTCGGACGCATATCGATAGTTACTGGAAAGTCCTGAAAGGCTGTGACGTCTATCAAGACGGAAAGGTCTTCATCCCGGGCGACAACAACAACAAGAGTCTGAAGAATCCGTATCACCCGGAAAAAGACTTCTACACGACGGAGTATTTCACCGATGTCGCGTTGGAGTATGTCGACGACGCCCTCAGGAAGGATGACCAGCCCTTCTTCCTGTTCCTCGCTTACAACGTTCCCCACTTCCCGCTGGAAGCGCCCGACAAGACGATCGCCGAGTACGAAGCGAAATTCGATGACCCGTCCTGGATTGCCGAATACGGCAGAGGATGGGATGAGATGCGTGAGACGAAGCTTGCCCGTCAAAAGGCATTGGGACTGGTCGGGGCCGACCAAAAGTTGCCCGAAGTAAGCTACTTTAACAACAAAAAGATCATGGCGGGTCTTCAGACTGGATTTGAGCACAATGCCCTGCCGAGGTGGAAGGACCTGCCGGAGAACATTAAGCAGGAAGTGATTTTTCGGCGCGCGATTTACAACGCTCAGATAGACAACCTGGACGAAAACATCGGCCGTTTGACCGACAGACTCAAGTCCGCAGGGGTCTACGATGACACACTGATTCTGTTCATGTCCGACAACGGCTGCTCCGGGGATGACCTGCCCCCACTAACCGCGACCAG
>JAQWLN010000053.1 GCA_029247265.1 Fuerstiella sp. | reverse complement strand
CGCAACCTACCCTGAATAATCGGGATATTCCATCCAAAACGCCTGTAATGCCAAAATTTACTCGTCAGATGTTTTTTGAACAATATCCTCTGGGATTCGTTGGACAATTCCGTCCGAATCGACGCACGCAATGACCGAATCGGCCTGACACAACAGCTGATTTCCGCGACTCAATTCGTAGCGATGTTCCAACTTTGCAGGGGTCTGCCTGACGATGCGTGTTCGCAGCGTCAGGACGTCGTCATATCTTGCCGGGCTTTTGAATCGTACGTCGATGCGCGCGACAACAAAGAACAGCCCGAGTTCTTCCATTTTTCTGTAGTTGCCGCCCTGAGTGCGAAAGAGTTCTGTCCTACCGACCTCGAAGTACGTTAAATAGTTCGAGTGATGCAGCAGTCCCATGGCGTCCGTTTCACTGTAGCGGACTCTGATTTCGATGGAGTGTTCCTGAATGATTTCGGACAATAGTCCTGGCCTTTAAAGGAATGTCGATACACGTGGATGGTTGTTCGCTGATTTTTGTTTACGGTTCACTGAAGCGGGGCTTCGCGCTTCACCGTTTTCTTTCACAACAGCAATTCGTTGCGACTGCGTCGACGCAGCCACGATATCGTTTGTTCGATTGTGGCGCGTATCCTGCGATGGTGAAGGTGGCGGTCGGTGGCAATTCTGTCAAGGGTGAAGTATTCCTTGTTGATCAGGAATGCCTGTTAAAACTGGACGAAGTCGAAGGTGTGGCAGAGGGACTGTACATTCGTGATTCTGTGGATCTTTGTGCACCGCATGACACTTCCAGAACGATCGCCTGGTTTTTTCTTCCATCCACGTCCGGACTTACGGACTGCGGCTCGGAATGGCCAATTGCAGAACGTACCGTATGAATTGACATGATGCACAGTCTTCGAAAGGTCATGTTCGCTGTCTGTCTTTTGGCATTATGCTGGTACGGCATGATGGCAGTGCACGAGTTGGGACATGTCGTCGGGGCGTGGGCAACGGGCGGTACGGTAACAGGCGTTTCTTTGCATCCTCTCTCGATCTCACGAACGGATGTTTTGCCCAATCCATGTCCCGGCATCGTTGTCTGGTTGGGGCCGATTGTCGGCTGTCTGTTGCCGCTGCTGCTATGGGCATTGGGACGCAATTGGATCGCGGGAAAGCTATTCGGATTCTTCGCTGGTTTCTGTCTGATTGCCAACGGGGCATACATTGCATTTGGTTCGCGGGATGGCGTTGGTGACTCCGGAGAGATGCTGCGTTGTGGTGTGCCCGTCTGGACGCTGATCGCGTTCGGTGCAATAGCAATATTGGGCGGGCTCATGATCTGGCATCGTCTGGGTTCCGTTGGCCATTTCTTTGCCGCAGAATCAACAGTGACATCGTGGATGGTGATTTCGACGATCATTGTGTTATTTCTGCTGTTGCTCACCGAATTCATGTTGTTTGCGAGTTAGTTCAGCGATGCATTGAGTTGTTGTGAGCTGAGAAAACAGCCTCTAACGGAAATGCGATTCACGGTTTACGCAGGTGTGCAAGCGGCATTTGTGAATGAGAGATGCCCAGCGGCGCAGTGCCCGGACCATGGTGGTCATGACTCTGCGAGCCACAGTGTTTTACCGCCTGTTTCGGCACCCTTTCGGCGATTCCTGCGGACATCCATTTTACCGCCACCGGCGGTTCCGGTGCTGCCGAAATGTCGGTTCGGCAGGCCGTGCCGAACGATCAGCACGAGGTGGTGAATCGAAAAAAAATACCGAACACATTGCTTTTTGCCGTCTTGACGCTTGTGGAAACGTCAGGTTATCAACCGCACTCGCACCATTTTATGTGTCCAACCTGGGCACGTTTGCGGGATGGTGCGATGTGTTTCGGCGAGTCCGCCAGGAATCGTCAGACACGACCCAAACGTCAGTTACCACAGTTTCACAGATAGCACGTCATTCGACCGCGAATGGCGACCGACAGTGTGCAGAAATCATGACGATTCTGCTGTGCCTGTTTTAAGGAGGACGTCCAAGTGCATAAGGCCATTGGATTCATCGCGTGCGTTTCGGTGATGGCCGCTTCGCTGTATCTCTTCAGCGGCGGTGACCCATCACGCGTCCTGTCAGCTCAGACCGAGTCCGGATCCCCGGACAGTTACGGTTCAGTTGCCAGGCGGTTCATGAACGACGCCCGACAGTCGGCTAGGCAGGGTGATGTCCGCCAGGCTCGGAGGCTTGCCGAGACAGCTGCCTCATTGTCGGCAAGCTGGCAACCCGGCGAACAGACGCCTCAGAAGTTCCTTGCGGAACTGGATGAGAGCGGCAGTCGGACTGACAATCCATGGGATCTGGACGCTGCTGAAGCGTGGCCGAGTCCTGACTCGGTGGAACCAGAGACTGCAGCCGCCGCGAATCCATTCACGGCGGCTAATGCGGCGACGGAAGGAACAGCACCACTTTCCAAAGACGCCAGCATTGAACTGATCAACAAACATCAGGCTCAGAAGCTGATGCAGGAATCACGAAAAGCGATGTCCGCAGGTAACACTGCGGTTGCCCGCACTCGAGCGATGCAGGCCAGAACGCTGAAGGTCTCATGGGGATTGTGGGACGACCGCCCCGATCATCTTCTGGCGCAGATCGATCGTGCTGAAGGTACGACGACCTTTTTCGCAGATGATGCAGCTTCTGAAGGAACTACAGCTGCCAATCCACAGCATGCCGAACAGAGCTACCAGAAGGCGAAGGCACTTGTTGAGCAGGCACGCAGTGCGATCGCTGTGGGAAGGTTGCAGCAAGCCAGCGATCTTGCCAATCAGGCTGAAGGACTGAATGCGTCGTATGGCCTGTTTGAAGACAATCCGCTACTGGTCAGAAAGGACATTGCGAAACTAACGGAACCGGGCGTCGCCCCGACCAGTGTCTTCCATGAAAATACTGCGGACGGATCGACAGTCTCTGCTGACGAAAAGAACGCTCGTGGGCTGGTTGATGAAGCTCGCCGCGATTTATTGCAGGGTCGCCTTGCCGCCGCGCGGGACAAGGCAGAACAGGCTCAAAGTCTGAATATTGCCTGGTCTCTGCTGGACGACCGTCCGGAATTGATTCTGGCGGAAGTTGAACAGACTCTGGCTGGAACGAATTCAAGTCGGCCGGGCGCCTTCGCACCAGTGACAGCTAGTGAACAGCCATTTCCTCCGACACAGGACAACTCGCCAGCTGACCCCGCTTTTGCGAATATGGCTTCAGGGTTTTCTGATCCGGCATCTCAAGAGCCTGTTGACGTCACGCCGCAACAGGCCCCGAATCCGTTTTCTGGTGAGAATGGATTTGCCGCGTTTGGCGATTCTGCGCCCACGGAGTCACTGCCTGTTGTGCATCCCACCGGCACATCTGCGGAAGCCGCGATGCAGCAGGGGATCGCTCTGTTACGGAAGGGGGATCACGTTGCGGGTCGAGAATCATTGATGCAGGCGTGGAACAATGCCGGTCAACTGGACGCCGCACGACGTCAAACTCTGCAGGTCATTCTGCAGCAGGTCTCCTCGAACGATGGTGTCGCTTTGACGTCTGGTTCAGCGCCACAGGAAGAAACAACGCCGCCTATCACGATTCCAGGTCTGGATCCGATGGCAGAAACAGATCCTCTGGAAAGTGCAGCCAACCAATTGGATGTACGAATCACACGACTGCGAACTGAGGTCCTGAACTCCGTCTTTCGGGCAGAAAAGCTGAAAGAGCAGAATGCTGCGGAGGCTCTTGAAATTCTGGACAGAACGCTTGCGACTGTCGAAGCGGCAGACCTTCCGGAAGAATCCGTCAACGTGCTGGCCAGCCATGTTCAGCGAGCTCAGCGGAACATTCGTACCTACATGGAACACCGGGCTCCGATCATCGCCAACGAAGAACGGAATCGAAACGTTAAGGAAGAGATTCGGGCACAGCTCGACAACCAGATACGCATCGAACAGGAGTTCGCCGATCTGAATGGACAGTATAATGATCTGATGCGACAGCGGCGGTACCCGGAAGCAGAGCTTGTTGCCACAAAGGCTCGGGATCTGAATCCGAATCTTCCGCAGGCTGTAATCATGGTTGAAAAGGCCAGGCTGCGACGCCAGATTGACTTCAATGAGCAGTTGAGGGAAAAGAAGGCCGCTGGTTTTCTGGATGTGATGAATGATGTGGAACTGTCTGCGATTCCATCGGCAGCCGACTATACGCTGGGTAAAAGCTGGCAGGAGCTGACGAAGCGTCGTGCGAAGTATGGACGTGCAGACTCTCGCACTCGCACGGAGAGCGAACTCAGGATCGAAAAGAGCCTCCGTGAGGTCATTTCACTGCACTTCCACGATGTTCCACTGACGGACATTATTCGGCACATCGCCACCACTCACGGCATCAACATCGCATTGGACACCCGGGCTATCGAAACCGACGGGTTGCTGCCTAATCAGGCTGTGAGCATCGACGTTGACGGCATTCAGCTGCGAAGTGCGCTGAACCTGCTGCTCGACCAGGCGGGAGGACTCGTCTACGACATCGAAAACGAAGTGCTGAAGATTACCAATCGTCTCGAAAAAGAATCGAAGTATGAGCCGATCGTCTACAACGTTGCTGACCTTGTGGTGCCGGTAAGTCTGGATCGAACTCCAGGTGCATTCGACAACCCTTCAATGCTGGGTGGCAACGACTTTTCTGGCAGTGGATTATTTCAGGTGAATGACGATCTGACGGTTGGCATCGGCAGCAATGGTATGCCGCGTCGCAATGGGACGTCAGGACGCAGCAATGACCGCGGCATCGATTTTTCAAATCTCATCGATCTGATCACAACAACTGTGGAACCAGGAACCTGGGATCTGGACGGCGGAGCGGGACGGGCTGAAGGCAACGAGAACACGCTCAGTCTGGTGATTCGCCAGACGCCAGCGGTTCACGACCAGATTGTCGATTTACTTGGGCAGTTGCGAAAATTACAGGACCTCCAGGTTACGGTTGAAGTCCGCTTTGTCAGTGTGACGGATCGATTCTTCGAACGAATCGGCGTCGACTTTGACTTCAACATTCAGGACAATCTGGGTGATCCTCCGGGCGTGCCCGCATTTGGTTCTCGCCAACTTCAGTTTCCAGGTGGCCAGGCAGGTGGCGGTGGCGGTGGCGGTCAGCAGGGAGACCTTCGCGGCGGTCAGCAGGGCGGCGGCGGTGGTCAGCAGGGTGGCCAGCAGGGCCAGCAGGGCGGAGCGACAGGCCTGTTTGACACGATCCAGAGAGTTAATTCGCCACGAGATGACTTTAACGGTCAGGCCGTGGGACTGGCCAGCCCCGATTCGTTTACCGAAGATTACGATATTCAGTTCCGCCAGGGATCATTCGAGCTTGGTGTGCCTGACTTCGGCAACTTCAATCCGGATGCCGGAATTCAGGTCGGGATGGCAATCCTGAGCGACCTCGAAGCGTTCTTCTTCATTCAGGCAGCACAGGCGGACGAAAGGGCAAACATTCTGTTTGCTCCGAAGGTCACTCTGTTCAACGGCCAGTTGGCAACGATTACGGACGCGACCACGCGACCATTTGTGATCGGGCTGATCCCGGTCGTCGGATCGGGATCGGTCGGCTTCCAGCCAATCATCCAGCCCGTCTCAGAAGGTATTAACCTGACGGTCGTCGCTGTGATCTCAGCAGACCGACGTTTCGTTCGATTGTCTCTGGCACCCCAGTTTAACAACATCGTGGACGTCTTCACCTTCTCCTTTGCCAGTGGTGGTGCCGGTGGCGGTGCGATTGGCGGCGGTCAGCAGGGTGGTGGCGGCGGTCAGTTCGGCGGCGGCGGTGGCGGTGGCCAGTTTGGTCAGGGCGGCATCGGCGGCGGCGGTGGTGGCGGTCAGGGTGGTCAGGGTGGCGGTCAGCAGGGCCAGCAGGGTGGTGCCGCCGGTGGAACCTTGACTGTTCAGCAGCCTGTTGTGGAGCAGATCAGCGTGTCGACAACGGTCAGCGTTCCCGATGGAGGCACTGTGCTTCTTGGAGGTATTAAGCGACTGCGTGAAGGTCGGAATATGGCTGGTGTGCCGATTCTGAACAAAATTCCATACGTCAGTCGGCTGTTCAAGAACAGCGGTGTGGGTCGAGAAACGGAAAGCGTGATGTTGATGGTCACTCCGCGAATCATCATTCATGAAGAGGAGGAAGAACTGGTTATTGGAACATCAGGGCTCTAATCGGAGGTGGTGTCGGTCCGGCCTTGCGGGACCTGACCGACATTGATCCCGTCCGGCACAGGTGCGGTCTGTCCGGGCGGGAACAAAGCCTTCTCTACGGAGTCGTTCCTCGCTGCTCTTTAGATTCTAAAGTGGCAGTTGTGGGGTCCGGTCGTCACGAAATGCGGGTTTCGTGACGACCTTTTTTGCACGCCGATCAGGCGAGGCCGAGAGCGGTCTGCTTTCGCCCGCTATGTCAGCTGTTCTTTGAACACGGCGGCACCAGCGGCAACGGCATCTTCGATTTTATCGACATACCTGGCACCGGCTTCTGCCATGTCCGGCCGACCTCCGCCGCCTCCCCCCGCCAGCTGAGCCGCTGCTTTCACGGCGAGGCCTGCATTCAGGCCCCTGTCCTTAACCAGCGGCTTACTGACAGATGCGATCAGGGCAACCTTGCCGTCGATTTCCGCAGCCAGAACAACGGCGACCGGACTGTGCCTGTCGCGCAGCTGATCCACGAAGTCACGAAGAGACTCACGAGTCACATTATCAAGTTTCTGAGCAATGACCTTCACACCACTCACATCTTCAGCCGCAGTCACGATGTCACCAATTGCATCGGACACCGATGCTCTGGACAATTCACTCAACTGTCTGTTCAGCTCTTTCATCTGGGTCTGCAGTGCATCCACACGCATTGGCAGATCTTCCGGCTTATTCGATTTCAATTGTCTTTGCAGCTGAGCGATCAATTCGTCGGTCTCTCGACCCTTTTGCAGTGCTTTGGGACCAGTGACGGCTGTAATACGGCGAACACCTTTAGCAACCGGCTCTTCTGAACTGATGCGGCACAGCCCCACCTGTCCGGTGTTTGTCAGGTGGGTGCCTCCGCACAGTTCAACGCTGAAGTCGCCCATGGTCACAACCCGGACTTCATCCGGATATTTTTCGCCGAACAGTGCCATCGCCCCGCGTTCGCGCGCTTCCCGGATCGGCAGCAGCTCGGTGTTGACGTCTGAGCCATTCACGATCAGCGCATTGATGATGTCTTCCACCTTGTGAAGTTCTTCCGGTGTCAGAGCCTGTTTGTGTGCGAAGTCAAATCGCAGCGCATCGGCCTCAACCTTCGAGCCTCGCTGTGTCGCGCTTTCGCCGATTGTCTGGTGCAGTGCATGGTGCAGAATGTGAGTGGCCGAGTGAGCTCGGCGAATGCCATTGCGGCGTGCTTCGTCAACTTCAGCTGTGACGGTGTCACCCACGGACAGACTGCCATGGCAGACGCGTCCCTGCAGAACGAACAGCGTCTGCTGATGTTTCTGACTGTCGGTAATCTGAACTTCAACGCCATCAGCAAACAAGCGACCTGTGTCACCCATCTGACCGCCGGATTCACCGTAGAATGGCGTACGGTCCAGAACGATGCCGACCGGTCCCGAGAAATCCGCCGGTACTGAAGTGACTCCCCGATCTTCGACGATCAAGCCGACGACCTTACATTCGAGGGTCGTGCAGTCATATCCGAGAAACTCGGTGTCTCCGTGTTCCCTGCGCAGCACGTCCAGTGGTCCCGCGGCCATGACGGATACGGTTTTTCCGCCGCGGCTGATGTCTTCGTGTTCGCTCATCCGCTCCCGGAACGACGTCATGTCGACGCTCAGGTTACGGTCGTGGGCGATGGCTTCGGTGAGTTCGATCAGGAAACCGTCTTCCGTATGCAGAGTGAACGCGTCATCGCCGCTGATGACCGCGTTGCCGGTTGATTTCGCTGCTTCGGCATAACGGTCAAATCGACTGAGGCCTCGGTCGATCGTCCCCAGGAACTGCTCTTCTTCCTCCTGCATGCTGTTCTGAACACTGTCTACGGTTTCCTCGATTTCCGGGTATGCCCCCTTCATCACGCCGACAACGGCAGGAACGACCTGATACAGAAACGGCTCTTTGCGTCCCAGTAGATATCCCTCCAGCAATGCTCGCCGCAGTAATTGCCGAACCACATAGTTTTCTTTTTCTTTGTCCGGAGTCACACCTTCGTGCATGGCAAATGTCGCCGCGCGTACATGGTCTGCGATGCGACGTACGGCCCGACCGGACGGTGCATGGAAGTCGTACTTCACGCCGACGATGTCGCCGGTCGCCAGGCACAAAGGTTTCAGCACATCATTTTCAAAATTACTGTGCACGCCCTGCAGCACGGCGGCCGTTCGTTCCAGTCCCATGCCCGTGTCAATGTTTTTGGACGGCAGCGGACGCAGGTTGTCGGGCGGATCGCCGACGCGGTTAAACTGTGTGAAGACCAGATTCCAGATCTCAACATCGCCGTAGACGCCAGGCGGATGGTAAAAGATTTCGCTGCACGGGCCACAGACTCCATCGGGACCTTCGCTGGGCGCGCTGGCTGGCCAGTAGTTTTCGTCTTCTTCCAGGCAGGCAATGCGGTCCGCTGGCAGGCCGACCTCATCCTTCCAGATATTGAATGCCTCTTCGTCAAAACCCCACTTGCCTTTGTACACGCTGACCGTCAGTCGGTCCTTATCAAGGCCCAGCCACCTGGGGTCCGTAAGAAACTCCCACGCCCAGTGAATCGCTTCACGCTTGAAGTAGTCCCCAAATGAAAAATTGCCGAGCATTTCGAAGAACGTGTGGTGGTAGGCCGTGACCCCGACGTTGCTGATGTCTCCGGTGCGCAGGCACTTCTGGCACGTGGTCGCTGCCGCAAAGTCCAGCTTGCCAATGCCCATGAACTCGTTCTTGAACTGGTTCATCCCCGCTGGAGTGAATAACACCGTAGGGTCGTCCTTAGGCACCAGAACGTCGCTGGGGCGGCGAACGCAGCCTTTGGTCTCGAAGAACGAAAGATACTTTTCCCGAAGTTCGTCGGTTTTCATTGTCTGGAATCAGTTCTGAACATTTGATGGGCACAACCAGCAATTGACTGTCGCAGGGATGCAAAAATCCAATTACGGTTCCGCAGACAGTAATACCTTGGGATGAATCCACGCTGCGCGTGTCGTCGCGGCCTGCGCAGCAGCAGCATCCTTCGCTGCGGAAGTTTACACAAATCATTCCAGACTGCACCCGGGACAGCCAGAAATGTCCGTCGTGAAGCCCACGCGTTCCCAGCCCACAGAAAAAGCCGCCGATGCGAAACATCGGCGGCCTGAGTCAGAGTATTCGAAAAACGGATGACTATGATTTTGCTGTCTCTTTGACGGCAGGTGCAGAGTCCGTCTTGGGAGCAAATCCACGTGCGGCCAGCACCTTGTTACGGATCTCGATCAATGCATCCGGGTTTTCCTCAAGAAACAGGCGAGCACGGTCGCGGCCCTGCCCCAGCTTGTTCTTGCCATAACTAAACCAGCTTCCGCTTTTGTCGATGATCTTGTCTTCGACCGCTAGGTCCAGTAAATCTGCCTCCATGCTGATGCCGCAGGTGTTGTACATGTCGAATTCCGCAATGCGAAACGGCGGGGCAACCTTATTCTTGACGATCTTTGCCCTCATGCGGATACCGATCTGAACGTCTCCGTCCTTCAAAGTGGCAATCCGGCGGACATCAACGCGAGCGGAACTGTAAAACTTCAGAGCACGGCCGCCAGGGGTCGTTTCCGGGCTGCCGAACATTACGCCAATCTTTTCACGGATCTGATTGATGAAGATCACGGTCGTTTTGGACCGCGAAATGGCACCAGTCAGTTTTCGCATGGCTTGGCTCATCATGCGAGCCTGCAGCCCCACGTGAGTATCGCCGATTTCACCGTCAAGTTCGGCCTTAGGGACCAGTGCGGCGACCGAGTCAACCACAATGAGATCGACGGCATTGGATTTGATCAGCATCTCTGCGATCTGCAGTGCTTCTTCACCGTACGACGGTTGGCTCACCAGTAGATCGTCAAGATTGACACCGATTTTTCGTGCCCAAGAAGGATCCAACGCGTGTTCTGCATCAATGAATGCTGCGATACCGCCAGCTTTCTGGGCACTGGCGATCGCGTGCAGCGCCAGTGTCGTTTTGCCGCTGGATTCCGGCCCGTAAAGCTCAATGATTCGACCACGGGGAAAACCACGACCACCGAGGGCTATGTCCAGCGAAAGGGCACCGGTTGCAATGCCCGGAACTCCTTCTACGTCTGCGGTCGTATTGAGCTTCATGATTGAGCCCTGACCGAACATCTTTTCGATCTGCCCAAGTGCGTTGTCCAGCATCGCCTTGCCGTCACCGCCTGCCGGTGCAGTCTTGACAGCAACCGCTTTACTTCGTGATTTTGCCATTGTAAGAATTCCTGTCCTTCAAAATCGGTTTTGGTGTGCCCTGATCCTTCCGCTAATTTCGACAGCGGTAACGTAGGGGGACAATACGTGACCTGCCAAAATCGGGGGCCACAGGAAGAAAATGAGTCTGCGGCGACCAGATGGTCTAGAGTAACAGACTGTCTTTCACTTAGGAACCAATGCGAATTCCGATTTCGGCAATGGGACAGATTGCAGCGTGGATCAGGCGGCCCACAGAAAACGCTGTCAAGCGTCGTTCTCAGCCAGTCTGTCGGCAATTGAACGCAGGTGGTCCCACGTGAACAGACCTGAGTCGTGCGCGTCTGACCAGAGGAATTTCAAGGCGTAGTTCCCGGTCAGTGAAACGTCATTGGGCATAATCGATTCCGGGACGCTGTTTTGGTCCAGAATCTGTCGACCTGTGAATTCGTCCACACACGCCGCGCAACGGCAGTCCTGTCTCACGGCTCGAAATGGAATGCAAGACACATCGTCGTCCGTCCAGACCAGTTCAAGGATACCATCATCCTTGTGCACTCGAATATTTTGAGGTGTTTTCATTGTTCTTCAGGTTCGTCTTCTTCGAACCACTCGCCGCTAAAGGTTTCTTCCAGCATGTCCACAAACTCATTCAATGAATCGGCGATCACTTCGAAGCCGACCGAATGATGATCGAACTGCATTACGCCCGCCACCTGCTGATCCACATCAATACAATAATAGTCACCAGCTCCGGTTTCGCCGATGATCATCAACTGATCAGGCCAGAAAAACTCTGTGCCATCGGGATCCAATACAGAATCGACACGAGCTTCACGGTTGATTTCGAGAATGCACGACGGATTACGAATCAGCTCGACGTCCGCCACCGTACCTTCCGATTCAGAATCGTCAATAGCGCGGTTTATGGACTGCAGGGCCTCCGGATAGTCATGAAGCAACCCGAGATAGTCTTCAGGCGGAACATTTCCGACCAGTTCCGTAATCTGATCCAGGATTTCCGGTGGCATTACTAAACCTGGATTATTCAAACCGGTCAGTCCTTTTCGTAGTGTTTAACGCGTTCCCAGTACTCCTCGAAGTCGAAATCCGGACTGTTGTCAAGGTCGTGACATTTTTCGCACACGTTCTTTCTTGCCTGCTCCAGAGTGACTCGAACTTCCTGTGCGGCAGCCGCCAGATCGTCCGCTTCGACCAGTTCAATGTGTCGACTTCCCGGACCATGACAATTTTCGCACTGGGTTCCCGCCATCAGCTTATGCAGCATCTTTTCGTCGTCGTCCGCGGCAAACTTCTTATTAAGAAATCCGGATTGAAAACGAATGTACTCATGCGGATCCCAGCCAGTGACGTGACACGCCAGACATTCCGGGTCATACGTCCGTTTGACACCATTCAATCGTTCATGTCCGTCGCGATTGTTGTCCGGGTCCAGACTTTCAAGGGCATGAGCGTGTCCGGTTTCTTTCCAGATGTCCATCGCGTTTTCATGACAGGTTCCACAGGTGTCTGCCCCAACGAATGTTGCCCCCGATGGATGCGGGGCCCCCACCGCGTCGGTAAGGGCAATCTCTTCCGACTCAAGACGTTGCTGATACACCTGCATCAGCGTAATCATGGACTGTGTCTCACCGAAGTTTTCCTGTTCAAGACTGATCAGCTTGTACCGGAACGGTGTTTCGGTGTCATCCGGGTAGACACCAAGAACCCCCGCATACTTACCTTTGCGCCCAGTTTCAATCACCAGTGTGTCTCCAATTTTTTTCAGCGGTGCCTTCGGATCAGGATCACTGGTTCCCTGTGCCGTCAGGACCACATCGAAACTCGGAAATTGCTCTGCCAGGGCGTCGGATTCAGTGACGCTGGCCTGCGAAAGCAGCACTCGCAAACTCACATTCCTGTCGTCGAAATCTGCAATAACGTCTGTCAGAGCCGGGCCTGGGGCCTTCCATGTAATGTCGGGATGAGGCAGGACTTCTTTCTGCAGCTCCTCCGACATGACTGACGTTATGCCAATCTGCAGTCCGCCAGCTTCAAAGACCGCACTCGGGAGCGGCGTTCCAAGGTCGGGCACCCCGAAGAATTCGAGATTGGCGCTAAGAAAATGAAGTGGCGGAACATGCTGGGACAGCAGGAAATCCGGCTGCATCCGGAGTTCTTCCGGGCCAAGTCCAATAGCGACATAGTCGAGTTCCCGAAGAGCCGCGAGGGTCGTTTCAAATTTGATTTGAGCCTGTCGCGTCGTGCGGCGACTGAGCCCTCCCACGTCCAGTCCGCGGACTGTCCACCCAGCGGCTTTGAGCTTTTGCGCAAGGTCAGCCCGTCGGGACATTCCACCAAGTTGACTGGATGTGCAACCGCACGGTTCGAAATACCCGTGTTGTTCACCAGTGAGCAGCAGTGCCAGCTGAGGCCTGGGCCATTTTTCCCAGATCGGTGCTGCAGCGGACGAGGCGATGTCATCGGTCGATTGCTGTTCCGCTGAACCTTTTTCAGCGTGCGGCGTTTCCGCATCGACCTGCCTTGTGGTCCCGCGATTCAAAAAGATTGTCAGGTAGGCAATTCCAGCCAGCGCACAGACGAGTGTTGCTGCATTCCGTATTGCTTCTGAGCGGCTCATTTCATTTACCACAGCTGAATTTCGTTCACGTCCGGAATTCCCAGAGATACAATCTTAACCACTGGGCCACAGACCATGAATCCCAAGCTCAGACTCAAACTCCGCCACCGCGTCCGGACGACGCTCCGAGCGTTCTTGCACCGAGTGGCAAAGCAGGATGATGTTGAGTCAAAATGCCTTGAACGACAGTTTCAACTTGATCGCCTGTCCGGATGGGTGATTCGTCTGCATATCGATCAGCCCCGGCGTTGCACGATCGCGTTCCATTCGAGCGATACCCGGCGGGATTTCAATGATAAGCTTGTGTCTGGACCGCCCCCCGGGAAGGTCTCCGGCAGCCACCAATTTCGCTTTGACGAAACTTGGAGATGATTCGACCGATGTCGCTGCAAAAGGTTCTGACATACCTGAGGTGTCGACCAGCAGCGTCAGTTCGGCCCGCCGCCCCTTGTTCGTCGGAAATTGTCCCAGTTTCAGACCGTTGACGGTTCTGTCCAATGCCACCCCCGGTGTCGGCAGAATGCGAATCGGGCCATCCTTCTTCGCTGTTATCGTTACCCGAAATGGACTGTCTGTGCGGTCCAGCTTAAGTTCAAGTTCTTCTTCAAGGAGCCCTGGCGGCATGTCGGAAGAAACCATAACGTCAATCGTGTAGCCGCTGATCGCGTCGACTTTGGTCAGTGTTTCCTGACTCGCGCGTGTGACGACTGTTGAAACATACTGGGATTCGCAATCAATGGCTGTGATTTCGAATTCCTTGTGGATCCGTGAGCCAACGAAGGCCTGCATCGTCCCGCCGGATTCCTTGCTTACCTCGCCGACACGCCAGAGTGATGTGGGAAGGAGTTCGAAATCAGTGTCGACAATCCCCTTCACGGAGAATTTGATTTCCGACTTGGCCGGATCGTTCGTGTACACCGAGCCACCGTGCTGAAATGCGTCATCCTTGAATTTGCCAATCCATCGAACGAGAAGAGTTCCCTCCTCGCCCGGTTTCACCGTTTCCCTGGAAAGCTCGAAAGCCGTGCACTTGCACGTCGGCTCTCCGGCAACAAGGTTCAGGTCGCCTTGTCCTTCGTTGCGTATGACAAAGGCGTGCTCCTGCTCTCCCCCAACCGCCATGCTGCCAAAATTAAACGTATCTTCGTCTGCAACGACCGTCGGCCACGGTCCTTCCTTAGCAGGCACCAGCGCGGAGTTCGTGCTGGTGCTGTCGTCGTGATTGGTGCTGCCGTCGTTTGCATGGTCGTGTGCTGTTTCGGTGTGAGGTCCCAAAGCGTCCTCATCTGCGCAACCCGAAATCAACAGGGTGCCAGGAACGCATACGACAATGGCACTTAACAGAATTTTCATCTCTACACCCTCTTGACCACAAATGGCCTGCCGCCCCGTCAGAATTGCCAGGGCTTAGTCATTGTCACCGCTTCGCTGAATCAGTTCCAGACGCTGGATTTTTTCCCCGGCAAGATATTGGTCGACATGTCCCCAAATGCGATTTACTGCGTCAATCTCAGTCGCCCTGTCGGCGGCAGTTGAAGCTTCGGCGAACAGGCCCTCTCGGTATTGAAGGTCTGATAATTCAAACCACAGATCCGAATTTGAAGGATCACACTCCACTGCCTGCTGCAAATCGAGATGTGCCTGCCTGAAAAGATCGCTGCCGTTGCCGATCACGTTCCGAACTGAATCTGCAACACGACTTCTGAAATAATAACCGGTTCCGGATCGCCGATCTGCATCAATTAAATGGTTACAGCCGTCAATTACCTTATCAAAATCCTCCTGAAGCCGGTCGTCAGCAATTTGACGACCATTCTGCGCATATTGCTCCACCGACCGTTGAAAGTCGTACGCCAGGGCTTGCACCAGTTGTTGGCGCGAATCGACTGAAAATGGATCAGACCGCGCAGCCCCATTCAGAGCGTCCAGCGTTCCGCTGCGATCTCCTTGTTTCTTTCTGACTTCTGCCACTTGTAACTGGTGCTGGGAGCGATTCACTGGCAGCAACCCGAACTGTGCTGTCCATGCTGTTGCGGCCACCAGGGTCACCGCCGTAATGACGTGGAAACAGTTCTCAGCTGGCCGGAACGTCCCTCTCTCCGGCGTTGGCAGATCTTCGGCAACCGACTGGTTTTCCCCAAATATCGTCAGAGCTGCCAGTAACACCAGCACGTGCCCAAGGATTGTAATTTGCAGCCCCCCTGCCCCAAGCAGATGGACAAAAAGGCATGTCAGAGCAGCGAATGCGGCGGATTGCGTGAAAAGCAAACACTGAGCGATCACAGGGGTCAGCAGACATGCCGTCACTGGCACCAGCAGCACGGCGTTCTCGTCCCCGATTCCATTCGTCCACATGTCCACTCCGTGGAACCAGCGCCAGGTCAGGTGCACGCCGGTACCTGCAAGAATTCCCTTCAGCAATGGCCAGGGAATACGCCGCGGACGTTTTTCCGGACGACGGTCGCGAATCCGGAATTGCCGCGTCGCACAGACACAGCATGTCAGCAGGCTGACCAGAGCAACCAATCCCATAAGCCCGGCGGAACACCAGACATCCAGCAGGACGTTGTGCGGGTCCAGAATATCTTCGCTTGATTCCACGGGCTTATGGCGAAGGTAAACCTGTCGGAAATTGCCCGGACCCGTTCCGAAAACGGGATTGTCTCTGATCACACCAGCCGCGCCAGTCCAATACAACAGGCGAAACTGCAGTGATCGCGGGGCCTCCATGACCACTTCCCTGTCGATGGCTCCCGTGGCAATGCTGATCCCAAGTGCGGCTGCGATCAGAATGCTTGCGCCTGCTCCCAGCCTGGCCAGTCCTGCTGCTGGTTTTCCCAATCGCTGCCTGCCGACAAGAACCATGATTCCCACGATACAGCCAACCCACGCCGTTCGGCTTTTTGTCAGTAGCAGACAATACGTCAGCAAAAATACGATGCTGCCGGTAATGCACCAGCTAAGGGCCGAGATCCGAACTCTTCGGTGCAGGGACTGCATGACGCCTGCGATTAACAGAACGACGGCAACCGCAAGGACGCCGCCCAGTGTATTTGCTAGCGCAAACGGACCGACCGGCTCACTACTGTCCAGCAATCGACGTTCAAACAGCTGACGTTTCGGTCCGTCCAGAGGAATTTTCATGCGTTCGAACGCCCCCTTCAGGTGTGAGCGCTTCACTGAACTCTGAACGTCGCTTGCCTGTAGTGCCGTATCAAGTTCTGATCGCTGCTGCAGATACCATTCTGCGCGCTGACCGTAGCTGACGTGGTGTTGCCAGACGCCGAGGATCGCGGTGCCGGCGCCCAGTCCAATCGTCAATGCCACAATCGACTGCAGCGACCGCTGACGGCGAAATCTGCAGGCGATGGTCACGAAGGCGGCCCCGATTCCTGACCACTCAAAGGCGAGATTCAGGGCTGCTCGCCGGTCACCGTGTACGTGGAAGACATTCCATGTCGACAGCCAGAATCCCCCAAGCAGAAAAATCACAGAGGATGCAGCAGCGAGTTGAGTACGGCTAAACGTGGTGTCGTCAGCAGGATCCTGGTCTTGCCGTTTTGTGACGACCGCAAGCAACGCTGTAACGAGCCACCCGATCGCCAGATGAAGTCCGTCACCATTGATTGCGCCTTCGGATGGCCAAAGCACGCTGGCCGTCATCATCATGCAGAACAATATGACGATGAGGTTTTTCATAAGGAACAGAATCTGAATGAACGTTGCGAAATGCTGGTCGTGGAAGGTGCTTTACACGAGACGCCGCGTGGAGAGATTTTCACTCTTTGATTCGAACAAAAAAAGTTACTTCCACGTGGCTGCACAACCATCATTCGGTTGCATGTATCTGTTTGTGGTTATGCCACATCAGGAAATTGCAGTGGGAGATTCGTCAGGCGGGGGATTCTCTTTTGTCGTCGGGGCCGCTGTTTCGTAATGTCCATCATTGATGGACCTGCGTCCCACGGTCTCCAGAATCGATACGATTGACAGAACACAGCAGATCAGGGCGATGATCAACCATGCGCCGGTCCAGTCTGCGACCTTATACAGCAACAGGCCGCCCAGTCCCGTCATCAATGTGGCCAGGTGAATCGTGAGCACTGCTCGGGCCGGCCGCAGTCCAAGTTCCACCAGCCTGTGCGAGAAGTGACTTTTGTCACCATGGAACGGACTGCGTCCATTACTCAGCCGAATCAGAATGACCGTCAGGAAATCGTAAAGTGGAATCGCCAGAATACACAAGGGAGCAAGAATTACGTGCCGGCTGGCGGAAGTTTCGACTTGATAAAACGTTCCGCTCACCGTCAGTGTTGCCAACAGAAAACCGACCAGATTACTGCCGCTGTCGCCCATGAAGATCGATGCAGGGGGACGGTTCCAACAGAGAAACCCCGTCAGGGATCCTGCCAGCAGCAGCAGCCCGAATGCCACTATTAAATGAGGTTGAGGAACCATCAATAACAGAATGCCGACGGACAGCAGGCTCGCAATGACTCCAATTCCCGCCGAAAGTCCGTCCATGTTGTCGAGGAAGTTCATCGCGTTTGTCAAAACCATGATCCACAGCACCGTGATCATGATGCCAATCCAGGGCTGAGCGACAAATACCGTTGCCTGCACTCCTGCCTGCGTCACACCGAATGCCACCAAAAGCTGAACGCCGAGTCGTAGTCGCCACGAAAGATTCCAGCGATCATCAGCCAGTCCCACCGCAAACAGCACGACTGCGCCAGCGATAATGCCCATCGTCTGGTGACGCAGGATTACGTCGTTGCCGATGCTGGCTCTAAGTTCTCCTAAGGCCGACGGAATCAGTCTGGTCGCGTTGTTGGCAAAGGTCACCAGGAGTGCGGGGAAAATCAGTCCGAAAAACACGGCAATCCCACCGCCCATAGGAGTCGGCGTGGCATGAACTTTTCGCAACCCCGGTTCATCGACCAGTCCCAGTGCCGGGGCCATTCTGCGGATTAACGGTGTGAACAGTAGTGAGGTGATAAATGCGGCCCCGAATGCTGCCGCTGCAAAAGTGAACATATATCTGCTTCCGAATTGTCACTACGCAAGGTTGTGCTTTAAAATCCGAGAATTCAGATCCTCAATTCGAAAACAGCGTGCGTACACTTCAGGATGTACGGGTCGGCGACAATGGCGCCGTAACCCAATTCGAGCCGTGTTTGGCCTTCTGTTCGAACTATCGATGAAAACCACCAGACCGCTCCACGGCATTGGCGACTTCTCTCGTGGCGACTCGAACAGGTTCATACGTCTCGACCCGGCTCTAAGTCATTACTCAGAGCGGTGAACCTGCTGACGCTGGCTGGCCCGAGCATCGATGCCCCCCCCTTCAGGATTTTCGGAAAACCGTCACCGTTGAGATCTCAAGTGTGACTTCCCTCCATACGCATCATTGGGGAAATCTGAGAAGGTCAAACTGCCACTCATCTGTATTCCGGGGCCAATACATCACTACGGGCCGTTGTAAAATCCGCATGTTTCTGGGTTGAGTGATGCTTCGGATTGCAAAACCAACCAAATGCCCTGTGCTGAATTGTAGATTTTGGCAGTGTCCACCATGTGAGTGTAAGAAAAGTGCAACATTGTAACTTGTTTTTTATAAAAGGGTTACGTTGAATTTGTGAGTTTGTTGGCATCTTTGGCGCGACACTTGCAAATACTTGTCATCAGAACGAGACACAAATCGTTCAACAGGAATCAATGTGAAAAGGAGACGAACTGTGAGAACTCAAGTTACTCCCAAAATAATTCGCCGACTGGTCGCGGCGGATGGATATATGGAACTGAATATGCCTCACCGGGCAATTACTGAACTGGAAAAGGTTGACAGTGCTGGGCCGCTGGAAGGTCCCCGACGGTTGCTTCTGGGAATTGCTCTGAAACGATCGGGCGATGAACAGCAGGCCATCCCCCAACTTGAAGCGGCGGCGCGGATGATGCCTTCGCCCGTTCGCCGATTTGCCTGGAGCGAACTTTCGAGCTGCTATCGCATGGTGGGCAGTGAAGAACTGGCAGATCTTGCCGAAGAACTCGGTGGCGAAAGTGAATATGAATTAAGAATCGCCCTGCCATCAGCGGAGTTGACAATATCTTCGACCGAAACTTTTTCCGAACTTATCTGACCTAAACACTTACGCTGCAAGTACTCACGCAAAAATTTCTCCTGAGGATCCCGTTCACGACCGGGATCCTTTTTTCATGCGCGGTGTTTCCAGTACACGTTGCACGCCGAAGATCATATTGGCTCGATTGTACGGCCGACGTAATGTACGCGATCTAATGTTACCGTCCCCTTGTTCGATGGATCGAACACATGAATAAATTACACTCGCTGGCAGCGGCAGCACTGCTTGTTGTCCTGCTTTTCAGCGGCTGTCGAGGCCGACAGCATGCTCATGTACTCGCCAAGACTGATCAGGACATGGTCGGCAGTCACGAAGCAGGTGCTGAAACATGGAAGCCACTGATCGATGAGTCTGTTGCTCGTATGCTCGGCAGGGCCTGCACCGACGTCCGAACCGTGTCCTTTACGGAATCAAACGGTCAGCCGGTGCGGAACGTCTGCTTTGTGGGCGTCGAAAACCGCAGCATCGAACAGATCGGTGATTTTCGTGAACAGATATACGAACACATCGATGCGCTGATCGGAGAGTCGGACCAGTTTCGCATGATCAGTCGGCGTTATGTTGAGGCCGCCATGGCGGAATGTCGTTGCCGTCCGGATGTTCTGGTGCTGCCGGAAAAACAACGTCAGCTGCAGGCCGTCCTGGAGCGAACCGATCAGCCATTCGATTATCTGCTGTTTGCTCAGATCACATCCGGGACGACAACGAGCAACAAGAGCTATCAGCGAGACTACGTGTTGACTCTGGAATTGCTGGACATTCATTCCGGCGAATCGCTCAAGGAACGCGCGACGCTGCGGAAGGGGTACCACAAATCGAAGCTTGGTGCATTGCGTCACTACGGTAAATGACACTTCGTTTCCCGTCCGTGCTGGGCGCTGTTACGGCTCAGGTGAATTTATCAGGAGCCGCGCTATCCTGTTTGACGGTGTTGTTATGGCGAAATACGAATATGATCCCTCTGCCTCGTCCGTCCGCATTCGTGGACAGGCCAGTGTTCGTTCCATGAGAATTCACATACCTCTGTCGTTATGCTGTGTGGGATTCTGCTGCGTAGTTCTGGTGTTGAGCTGTGGTTGCAGAACGGCCGCCAAACATCAGCTTGCTGCCATCGCCAGGATCGACAAGGGTACTCCGGAAGCTGCGCTCGCAGCCTTCGACAAGGCAGCGGCATCGCGGGGTGCCGACACGGAAGTCATCGCGATTGATCGCGGGCTGACACTTCTGATGACCGGTCAGCCAGCGGAATCGGAAACTGCGTTTCGAGAGAGTCGTAAGCGTCTGGATTTTCTGCGACAGAAGGATCTGCGTGAACAGACGACCGCTATGATTACCGACGACAAAGCTGTGGCGTGGTCAGGTCGCGAGTTTGAGCAGAGAATGGTCGACAACCTGCTGATTTTGTCGAGTCTTCTTGGGAATCAGCAGGATGCGTTTGCCTACGCCAGCCAAACGACAGAAAAGCTTGCGTTGGATCGTCAGGGGCTGACTGCATCGGAGGCGGAGGTTGAAGCTGAAGTCGTCGCTGTCAGCCACTCCAATGAAGACGAACCGAAGGTCGCAGTACCTCCACGGCTCTCGGCGAATGCATTTTCAGCTTACCTGCATGCGGCCGTTCGTTCCGAGAATCCGATGGATGCGGACATCACGCAGCGAGCAATTGATCAGGTCGGGTACTGGTCGTCGTCGGGCATTGCGGCAGCCAGTAAAACGCCACCTATCGTCAACGCCAGCTTTGGAACCAACAGTCAGCAGGGAAACGGCGTTGTACACGTCATTACGTTTGCCGGTCGCGTGACGGACTGGATGCCTGAGCACGCAGCTCCGACTTCGGCGGCGCTGCTGATTGCCGATCGGATTCTGAGCGCCGTGGGCGATCACACATTGCCTCCCACGGTTGCGCCTGTTCAGATCGCGAAGCCCACCACTCAGGTCAGCACTCATCCGCTGACGACCGTCATTCGTGTCAGGCAGGATGGGCAATCGACTGCTCGCAGCCGCGTACTGGTGGATCTGAATCAGGCTGCGTGGGACTCATACGGTGCGGATCGCAACGATCAGATCGCCCGAGCCATTTCACGGCGAATCGTGAAGAAGGGGGCTGTGTACGCGGTGAAGGATCAGATGTCTGTGGCGGGTGGAACAGGCGCTGACCTGCTGCTGAATCTGGGTGGCATCGCGTGGGAAGCACTGGAAAAACCCGATACGAGGCATCTGCAGGTCTTGCCCGAGCGAATTGAAGTGGTCCAGGTTGGGCTACCGGAAGGTGATCACATCCTGGAAGTTTCATCCGTGGCCTCGGTCGGCAGGTCTCTGGCACCGCCGTCGGGCACGCACTGGCGGCAGGTTCCGATCCGTGTCGAAGACGGCCGCAACACCTTCGTCCTGTGCTTTCGCCCTCAGCGAAAACTGGTCAGCACACTTGTAAGCAACGAACAATCGCAGCGGCTGAGCTTAGTTGACAATCGTGCCCGTGACATTCATACGCAGAAGTTCCTGGCGTCCGTTGATCTTCACGATCAGTTGCTCAGAGAACCTTCCCGGGCGATTGGGTGCGACGAATTCAATTGGGACGGAATGAATCACCCGGGCGTCTTTGCCGATCGTGGCTTTGAAGCAGTCGGCCATACCTTCACAATCGACAGATTCAATCGTGAAGGGCGTCCTGCCCTTGACGACGATCTGCTTCATCGCCGTTTTACCAGCTGCGACAACGCCAACGTCGATCGCACGTGGAACGACTGAGAATTCAGACAGCACCCTGCCATCCACCATTAACGGCACATAAGGGTTTATCTTGTCGTTGGTGACGATTGTCACCAGGTCACGGACAGTGCCCGCTTTGGCACTGCCGTTCAACGTCATGGTCAGTTTGAACCTGACCAGTCCCGCTGAGTGCTGAGGAGGGCTGAGGGTCGCCTTCATGTTCTTGTTGCCGAACTTGATATCGACAATATTCCAGTCCGATCGACCGGCATATGCAATATCCACAACTGCCGTCCCTTCGCTGCCGACATCGATATCACCGAACTTCAATTTTCCGGGGGACATGACAATATCGGTTCGAATGTAGACGGCAATTGGAACTCGAACCTCAGCGAACCGGGGGCTGTCAAACTTGATTATCAGACTCGGGTCTTTTCGACCCGAGTAAGTCTGAGTATTCATCTCTACTTCAACGTGCGTTGATTCGCCGGGCTGCAGGGTTTGTTTGCCGGTAGTCGCAGCGGAACACCCGCAGGTCGTGCTGACGTTGGATATGTGTACCACGACTGAGTACACATTCTTTACTTCGATAAGTTTCTTCGCTTCAGATCCTGTTGCAATGACCCCGAAATTAATCTTCTTTGCAGCCACCATCTGTTGCGCCCATGGATCCGCTGACGCATTGGCAGCAGTGATTATCATGGTGAGGACGACAAAGATTGAGTATTTGAGATTCCTCATTTCAGGATCCACATCTAATTGAGGTGCACATGAACGAGACACCGATGTTTCGGTCCCCGCGGTCTACGTGACGCAAGACCATCGGGTTGTTCAGATTGCACTAAGAGAAACCGTAGACGAATACGGCACGAGGCGGGAACGAGCCGGTTAATTCAACGCGAAGAACGGTAAGTACGTTAGGCGCAACGCTGCAGCGTGTCAATCAGTGAGTCTGAGGTGCCCAGGGTACAGGAACGACAGAGAACATGTGCTGTTTCGGACGGCGGCGACATTCTATATCTATCAGGCAGGTTTGTCTGTGACATGCCGCTCGTGCAGCTCAAACGAAAATTGTATCTGGCGATGACGGCGAGCGGAACGTCACGGCGTGGAAACCGTGACCACACTTCCCTGATGAGTCGTTACGCTCATCCTAGGTCTGAAAGGAAATCACTTCATAACGTCGCTATCGAAAAAGCGACACCCAGGCCTTGATCAGCGGCGCAATTACAGGGATGTTCATCTGCACGATGAGGACGAGTGGCGCGTACAGCATTTCAACAACAGCGCCAAACGTCGTCATGTCGAACCGCCTGACGATGAAGACTGCCGGGCCCGCA
Organism: Fuerstiella sp.; assembly: GCA_029247265.1. GTDB lineage: Bacteria > Planctomycetota > Planctomycetia > Planctomycetales > Planctomycetaceae > Fuerstiella. The sequence goes on along the minus strand of JAQWLN010000053.1, from coordinate 9,478 downwards.
GTAATCACATAACTGACGAAAAAAGCTATGCTGGACAACGCGACACTCATACGGCATTCGCGTTTTGAAGCAGGCGCAGAATCGCTGTTCGATTCCGCACGGTCAGTCGAGAAATCGTCTTCGTTCTTCGGAAGTGGGCAGTCGGCACGACTCATGTTTGCCAAACAATTTGTAACGGAGAGCGGCCACAATTCGATATCCCACGTCACGTATTGGCCAGGGGATCAGCCACAATATTGCTCCCAGTATACGCCAGGGGCCGCCGATTCGCATCAGGATTCTGGCCATGGCGCCTGAACGGTAGTACAGGCGTTCGTTATTGCCGAAAACGAATGAATTGAGGTCCTGTCGAGCCTTATCCGGAACGAGACGGGCCGCCGTGTCTCCCTGCAGCGGGGCAAACTTCAGCACGCCTCGTCGATCTCTGGACATGAGGAAGTTGACCGTGTGATTGCACAGCCCACAGACGCCGTCGAAGAAAACTATAGCGTCCTGATTCGTGTTTTCGGAAGTGTTGCTGGGCATGATATATGGTGGCGGTAAAAAGAAGCTCGACGATAATACCGTCGATGCATGGCAATCTTAACAGGTGACCCAAAGGGTTCGAAGCAAGGCTTAAATCCGTCACCTAGCAGGTTGACGCACTCTGAGTTACACTTTCCCGCTGCGATGACGCTGGGAATGGCGACCTTTTCCGAGGAATTCAATGGCTGCGTCCGAGATTTCGACCAATCCTGCTCAGCGATCTCTCAGGTCTCCGTCGTTCGTCGGCTATCTGGTGATGAGTTTTCTGACCGCCGTCAACGACAACATGTTTCGTTGGCTGATTGTTCCGATCGCAAAGCATCATTTCACCAAAGCGGCTGATCTTACGGCGGCTCAGCGCGAAGCCAATGAAGCGACTGTGCTCTCGCTGGGGCTGGGATGTTTCATTCTGCCGTTTATCGTCTTCGCACCGTGGTCGGGATGGCTGGCGGATCGTTTCAGCAAACGCAGTTCCACGATCCGGTTAAAGGTTGCTGAAGCTCTGATCATGGTGTTGGGGCTGCTTTCCATATGGCTGGGCAGCCTGACCATCATGTACACGGTGTTGTTTCTGATGGGAACGCAAAGTGCTTTGCTGAGCACCGCAAAGTTCGGCATCATTCCGGAAATCGTTCCGCGAGAAAAACTGTCGGCCGCGAACGGGTTGGCGGGGCTGGTCACGCTGATTGCTGTGATTGTGGGTACGGTCGCTGGCAACGAGTTATACGCGGCCACCGGTCCCGATGGCCTCAGCAATCTTTGGGTCTCAGCCACCGCATTACTGGGAGTCGCCCTGGCTGGCATTATCGCCAGCATCATGATTACTCATGTGCAGCCGGCAAATTCAGGAATTCGCTTTCCTGCTAATCCGGTGACAGCGTCCTGGCGAGACTTCAAGCTGCTGATTCGGGATCGCGCAATCCTGAGAGTCAGTCTGGGCATTGCATTTTTCTGGTCACTGGCGTCGCTGGCTCAACTGAATATCGACACCTTTGTGAACCTGAACCTGAGGATGAGCCAGCAGGAGGTCGGCCAATACCTTGCTGTGCTGTCGATCGGAGTCGGAGTCGGCAGCATACTTGCCGGGTTCTGGTCGGGTGGCCGAGTCGAACTGGGAATGGTGCCGTTGGGGGCGGTCATGATGGCCATTGCGTGTCTGATCGCATTCCTGTGTGGTGCCTCGTGGTGGTTGTTTGGCATATCGCTCGTTTTGATCGGCGTTGGCGGCGGTCTGTTCAACGTCCCGCTGAATGCCTATGTTCAGGATCGTAGTCCTCATGAATATCTGGGGGCCATCCTTGCCGCCGGACATCAGCTGACGGCCGTTGGAATTCTGGCGGTGTCCGGACTGTTTCCTCTGCTGCGAAACGGCATGGGCTGCACGGCTGATCAGATCTTTTTGATCGCGGGTCTGGGTACGCTGCCAATTGTTGTATACGTTGTCTGGTTGATTCCGCAGGCGACGATTCGTTTTCTGGTGTGGTTACTTAGTCGCACCGTCTATCGAGTGCGCACCTACGGTGTGGAGAATATCCCGGAACGCGGGCCGGCACTTCTGGTGGTGAACCATGTCACGTGGGTCGACGGTGTGCTGATCCTGCTGGCAAGTTCACGTCCGATTCGCATGATTGCGTACGCTGATTACGTTAAGGGAGGTGTGATTGGCTGGCTATCAAACCTGTTTCAGATCATTCCCATCAAGAGTGGTGAAGGCCCCAAAGCACTGGTCAAGTCGCTGAACACGGCGCGCGACGCTCTGAAGAACGGCGAACTTGTCTGTATCTTTGCCGAGGGGCAGATTTCGCGCACGGGTGAACTGCTGAAGTTTGAACGAGGGATGATAAAGATTCTGAAAGGCACAGACGCGCCGGTTCTGCCCGTTTATCTGGATGAGCTCTGGGGAAGTATCTTCAGTTACCATGGCGGAAAGTTCTTTTGGAAGAAGCCTAAGGACTGGCCCTACCCCGTGACGATCAATTTTGGAACACTGATGAAGCGTGAAGAAGTGACTGGTGTCGATGTTGTGCGGCAGAAGGTACTCGATCTCAAGGACGCATCTGCCAGTCGCAGAAAGGACCGCAATATGATTCCCGCTGTTCGCTTTATCCGTCAGTGCCGACTGGCATGGCGACGTACAAAAATTGCTGATTCCGCAGGTGCGGATCTATCGGGCGGCCGGCTTCTTACAGGGGCTCTGGCTTTTCGTAAACTGCTGGTGGATTCTGTGCTGCAGCCCGACGAGAAAATGGTCGGGTTGCTTTTGCCACCGTCCGCTGGAGGAGCGATCGCCAACTTGGCCTTGTCTTTGGCCGGCAGAGTTTCCGTCAATCTTAACTACACGCTGTCGGTTGACGTCGTCAACTTCTGCATCAAGGAAGCGGGCGTCAAACGAGTTCTCACCAGCCGGAAGTTCATGGAGAAGATTCCCATGGAACTGGATGCCGAACTGGTCTACATGGAGGACCTCAAAGAGCAGATTGGCCTGGTGGCAAAAATCAGGGCGATGACTGTCGCTCGGCTCATGCCGCTGGGCATGCTGACGAACAAGCTCGGCCTGCAGAATGCGAAACCAGACGACCTGATGACCGTGATTTTTACATCCGGGTCCACCGGTCAACCGAAAGGCGTGATGCTGTCGCACAATAACATCATTTCCAATCTGGACGCGGCCGGTCAGATGCTGCAGTTGGACAGTAACGATGTGATTCTCGGCGTGCTGCCGTTCTTCCATTCCTTCGGTTTTACCGTCTGCATGTGGCTGCCGGCCTGCATGGAGCCGGGTGCGGTCTATCACTTTAATCCGCTGGATTCCCGGATGGTCGGTCGTCTGGTTGAAAAACACAAGGTGACGATCATTGCGGCAACGCCAACATTCCTGAAGTCGTATATGAAACGCTGCACGACCGATCAGATGAAGACGGTGAACCTGGCTCTTCTGGGTGCGGAAAAAATGCCGCCCGAACTGCGGGTTGCATGGAACGAAAAGTATGGCTTCGAACCAACCGAAGCTTACGGAATTACGGAACTGTCTCCTGCCGCCGCACTCAATGTGCCGGACAACAGATCCGGTCGCAGCGGAGCGGACTCACGTAATCGAAACGGGACCGTTGGGCAGGCCATTTCCAATACACAAGCCGCCATCTTTCATCCCGAGACGGAGGAGCGACTTGGTGCGAATGAGGAGGGCCTGCTGCGCATCAAAGGGCCCAACGTAATGCTGGGGTATCTGAATCGCCCCGACAAGACGGCCGAAGTGATGAAGGATGGCTGGTACGACACCGGCGACATTGCAAAAATTGATGAAGACGGATTCATTGAGATTACGGGTCGCCAGAGTCGGTTCTCAAAGATTGGCGGCGAAATGGTGCCGCACATTCTTATCGAACAGGAACTGACTCGTATTATCGACGATGATCTTTCTGATGAACCGGAAGTCCTGTGTGCGGTCACGGCTGTGCCTGATGCGAAAAAGGGCGAACGTCTGATCGTGCTGCATAAGCCCTTTACCAAGTCATTGCGTGAGGCCACGGACGAACTTAAGCAGGCCGGTCTGCCGAATTTGTGGATTCCTTCGGCGGACAGTTTTCTGGAAATGGAGAATATTCCGCTGCTGGGCACGGGGAAGCTGGATCTGAAGGCGGTGAAAGATGTCGCGATGGAGAAGTTCGCGTGAGCCCGTTTTTGCAGGAATTTGTGCACGGAACTGTTTAGGTCAGTCACGAGCTGCCGCCTGCAAATCGTCAAGGATGGACTGGTAATTCGCCGATCATGAGGAACAATATGTGTTCCCACCACTTCGCGGTGATCCGCCCTGCCCTCCATTCAGCAACGTGACATGACATCAATCACCCGAAACGACCGACGTTCGTTTTTGAAAGCCGCAGGTGTCTGCGTCGCTTTGCCGACACTTGAGTCGTTGCCGCGAATCGCAACTGGCGCTGAAACCTCAGCCCCGCCTCGTCGCATGGTGTGCGTTGGCAATGAGTTTGGGATGTACGGGGGAGAGTTCTGGCCGAAAACGTTCGGCGCCGACTACGAGACAACACCGCTGTTGCAGACGCTGGAACAGCACCGCAGTGACCTGACACTTTTTTCGCATCTTGATCACGGACACAAAGGTGGCCACTTTGCTGTTCACACTTTTCTGACTGGTGTGAAGGCGGCCGAAGCGAAGGCCATGCCCGAAGGTGGCATCAGCCTTGATCAGCGAGCCGCCGAATTCGTCGGTTCACGGACGCGGTTTCCTTCGTTGACCATCGGTTCTGCTGATGGATTGCATGGTGGTTGCCAGATGAGCTGGACACGAACGGGCACGCGAGTTCCGCCCATCTCCGAGCCTCGCGAATTGTTTCACGCGTTGTTTGTGGATGACAACGCGGATGCGAAACGCAGAGCCGTCGATCGAATACAGCTGCAGGGTTCAATTCTTGACGCTGTTCTGGGGATGCCAGATCCCTGAAGAAACGAGTCACCAAGGCGGACGGACGAAAAGTTGACGAGTACCTTTCGTCAGTTCGGGCGGTCGAAACAAAACTGGATCTGGATCGGCACTGGCAGAAGATTGCCAAGTCGAAAACAAAGATGTCAGAACCGGAAAATCAGGGATTGGCGCCTGACCTGCCGGCGATCTATGACCTTGTGGCTCTGGCACTGCAGACGGATTCCACTCGAGTTGCGACGCTGGAGATCGGCGGCAGCTTCGCGGCATCCGATATCGGCATTCGCAAGGGGTATCACGGCCTGTCGCATCACGGCAAGGACGAGGACAACATCAAACTATTGGTACAGGTCGAACTGTATCAGATGGAACAGTTCGCTCGGTTTCTGGACAAACTGAAGTCGATTCGGGAGCCGGAATGCGACGGCACACTGCTCGACAGCACCATGGCTCTGCTGGGCAGCGGTATGGGTAACGCCAATTCACATACCAACAACGATCTGCCGATTATTCTGGCGGGCGGTGGATTCCGCCACGGTGAGTACAAGCAGCACCCAGATGAAAGCAGCAAGCGGATTCCGTTATGCAACCTGTATGCTTCTATGCTGCAGCGTTTTGGCGTTGAGACGGACAAGTTCAGCACCGGTACAGGTACACTGACCGGTTTGGAGTGGGTGTGAGAATGTCGTGGTTTTCCACCGCTGTGGCCCCCGGTCCTGTATCACAACAGGAGTCGACGAAGACTTCGTGTTTTTCGAGTTGTCTGCTCGGGATCACTTTTCTGCTTGCAGCCGGCAGCAGTGCCAGCGCAGTTGATAATTCGTCTGATGCTGCCAGATCTGACTCGTCGATTGCTGACACCATCCAGCCGTTTCTCACGACTTACTGCGTTAGTTGTCACGGGGAACGAAAGCAGAATGGGGACCGGCGGTTCGACCAGCTGGCGTCAGAAATCCGCAGCGACAACGACCTTGTCGACTATCAGGATATTCTTGATCAGCTGAACCTTGGCGAGACGCCGCCGAAGGAAGCGAAGCAGCCGTCTGATAAAGAACGAAGACAGGTTGTGGCTTTGCTGACGCAGACCATTAAGACCTACCACCGCAGCATGAAGGCGAACGCCGGAACGTCTGTGTTGAGGCGGTTGAATTCACGTGAATACCGGAACACCGTGCGAGACCTGCTGCACCTGAAGATGACGATGTTTGATCCTACTGAGGGATTCCCCCGGGACCAGACGACAGAACATCTGGACAACGTGGGCGAAACACTCGTCACATCCGGACACCTGCTGGCAAAGTACCTGGAAGCCGCTGAGCAGGTCGTTGACAAAGCAATGTTTCAGCTGAATCCGCCGGATGTGCAGACGTGGATCTTCAGGGATGGCTTTCGTCAGCAACCGGAGATTGACCAGGTTCATCGCAAGACGAACGGATATGACCACATGACGCTGTACGACGTCATAGGTGCGGATAAGCACGAAGGCGCATACGGCCCGATTCATGCGTTTGCGGAGGGCGCTCCCTTCGATGGCTATTATCAAATTCGAATCAAAGCCGAAGCGCTGCACCGACTGAATCCATACGACCCGGAGTTTCTTGGTACGGACCCAGATGAGCCATTTCGACTGGGTATTGTGGCCGGAAACAGACTGGTCGGAGCTCTGCACAAGCCGCAGCCAGTCGAACCTCTGCTTGCAGAAATCGAGCTGGCTGACGAAGCCAAGTGGTACACCGTACGGATCTGGCTGGACGCCGGTTTCACTCCACGGTTCACGTTTCGTAACGGCCTGATGGATGCACGCAATTTATGGTCGCGAATCCAGAAAAAGTACCCCGACCTGTTTCCAAAGCCCAAACGCAAAGGCATCGTGGAAGCTCAGGACCGGCGTTCGCTGCAGAATTATGAATCGAGTGATTCGAATTGTCGTTGTAGTATTGACGAAACAGGTATTCCAGATTGGGTTGTCCGATGCTTAGATCCGAGATCGGCTGCGATGCTGCCCACAGCGTCAGTTCAACCGCAGAACCTGTTAGCTGAACACGTAACTCGTTTTTTGAACGGTGTTCCAGTGTGACGAAGTCGGGTACCACAATACTGTCTGCGACTGCAGCGGAGTCGAGCGTGACGACAGCTGTTCGCGGAGCCCTGGCTTTCAACCGGTTGAGAGGTTCGTCAACCACGATCTGTCCGTCCCGAACAATGGCAACGCGGTCGCACAGCGATTCCACTTCGCTTAACGTGTGGCTGGAAAAGAAAACGGTGTGTCCCGCTGTAGCCAGTTCACGCAGACAGTCTGCCAGCGTATCCTGCATCAACGGGTCCAGTCCTGACGTCGGTTCATCCAAAATTAACAGCTTTGGCTGATGCGCAAGTGCCAGCACCAAGGCCACCTTCTGCCGGTTACCACGTGACATTTTTCGCACCGGCAAATCCGCTTCCAGCTGAAACCGGTCTGCCAGCCGCATTCCTTCTTCGAGGATATCCCGGCCTCGAATCTCACCGACGATGTGAAACGCGTTCCGAGCTGTCAACTAGGGATATAGGCGGACATCACCGGCCACATAGCCGACATCCTGTTTGATACTGGCGCTTTTGGCTCAGCAGTCCTGTCCCTGGAGCGTGGCGGTGCCTGATGATTCCTTCAGAAATCCCAGCAGCAGCCGAATCGTTGTTGACTTCCCTGCTCCGTTTGGCCCCAGAAACCCAAAGATTTCACCGGCACCAACGCGCAAATCCACATCCTCGACACCTCGACGACGGCCGTAGCTTTTGGAGAGTTGGTGTGTGACGATGAGGGACATGTTGTGTTAGAGGTCGAGGAATCCGGATTTGTGTTACGTCTGGATACCAGAAGATTATTGAAGTGATTCCCGGAGAGCCAGCTACCGGGTAAGTCACCCAGGCGGCAAAATCAATATGAGTCTGCTGATTCGGCGGTCAAACGCGGTTGTGAACTTGAACGCTCGGTTGGCCGAGGATACTATTCCGCCCCACGACGCCGGCAACGGCTTCGACTGTGGTGGGTATAGCTCAGTTGGTTAGAGCGCCGGATTGTGATTCCGGAGGTCGCCGGTTCAAATCCGGTTACTCACCCTTCCCAAACAAAGACCCCGTAATGACTTACGTCACGCGGGGTTTTTTGATGCAGATTAGGCGGGATTCTGTACCTTTTTTAGCGTAATGTCGCCGATGGCCTTGTGAGCGGTGGCCGTACTCTCGTTGTGGCGATACAGGCGATGAATCGCTTCATTCTTGTGACCGATGATCTGCATTACGGTCTCAACGTCTTCACAATTGTTAGTCAGCATCGTTGCTAAGCTGTGGCGATATACGTGCCAGCCGCTACACCGCTCGAATTCCGTGTGTGTCAGTGCGTTCTTGAGTTGCTTTCCCAGCCAATCGGCTTTGTGTCGCGTCGCTTTCCCGCTGGAACAGAATTGCACTTGTCGATATTGCTCCGCGTGTTTCTGCGCTGGTGGCAAACCTAACTCTGCCCTTTCCTTTTACACTTAACTCTTCGCATGTTCACTGGCCGTCATTCAGTCGCACTGTTGGGTCAATGAATTAGATTCTCGAACCGTTTTTGCAGGTGGTGCTACGCAGTACGGATGAGTCGCGAAGCAGCGCTAGAGACCCTCTCCGAGTTGCCCTGTTGCCGAGTAATTGATCAATGTGTGATTTGCTGGCTATTCGATGATCATCGAACGACCATTCAGTCCTACATCGTCGGGCCAGAGTGACCATCCCATACCGAACAGATCAACGTTGTCGTCTGCAAACGTTTGGTCATCCACTGTGTCACCACTGTAGTAGAAGAAGGTGTCTTTTCCTTCATCACCAGCCATCCAGTTCCCCTTTTGGCCGTTGCTGATCAGAACATCGGATCCTTGATGACCATATAAATCGTTATTGCCGTTGCCGCCCCACAACCAGTCGACGCTGGAACCACCGTGCAGGACATCGTTGCCTTCATCGCCCATGAGATCCGACGGAATGATTGTCTTGTTCTCGATGTAATCATCGCCATCCATCCCTTTAACGACAATCTTGTCGACAAGATGCGTCGGGAAATTGTCGTGAGTGGTATTTCCAAACGACTGAATTGACACATAGACGCGGTCTATTGGCCGTTGGCCTCGGCGATAAGTGGTGTTTGTGTACATAACGATTGTTTCATGTCGGAAACTTCCGTTAACGCTGAGAGTTCCCGCTTTGGAAAGCTCGATCGACTGACCGGATGCGGCTTGAGCAAGGCAGGCACCAAAGACGAGTGCGAGGAGTGTGTGTTTCATCGTGAGATTCCATTTTGGGGGGATGACAGGAACAGGGCTTCTGCCTTGTCCATCTGACCCGTGTCGACGAGAAACCAGAGTTCGGCTTCAGGCAGGTGAGCACCGTCTGCGACGGTGCTGTTTTACAGGCACCTGCATGTTCTCTTCCCTCCAGAGTCGCTCGATTCGCTTGTGATTCACATGCCAACCATCGGCTCGCAACTCACGATACACCCGAGGA
>JAQWLN010000003.1 GCA_029247265.1 Fuerstiella sp. | reverse complement strand
GACGTCTGGCCCAGTGTTTCCAGCAGGCGTTTGGCTCGACGACGGAACGTCTTCTGCCGAGGATCTCCAGGCAGAAGTGTGGATCACGCTGCGGCCATACGTCGCGACCAGCGAGGAACAACATCCGTCATCGAGGCGACCCTGACCGCTCGATAACGATCGTAGCCACAGAACAGCTCATCGCCAGCGTCGCCAGTAAGAGCCACGGTAACATGCTCACGAGTCATCTGCGACAGATACATGGTTGGGATTGCGGAACTGTCGCTGAACGGTTCATCATAGTGCCAGATCAGCTTTGGCAGCATACTGATGGCGTCCGGTTCCACGACCGCTTCGTGATGATCAGTTGCCAGCATTTTCGAAGCCTGGCGCGCGTAGGCTCTTTCATCAAAGGCAGCTACCGGAAACCCGATCGAAAACGTCTGTACCGGCTGATCCAGTTGCTGCTGCATCAGGCCGGTCACGATCGTGGAATCGATTCCTCCGGACAGAAAAGCGCCTAATGGCACGTCGCTGCGCAGACGAAGACTCACAGCTTCCGTCATTTCATGGCGCAGCTCTTCGCGCCAGTCATCGATGGCAGACTTCGTCAGGTCAGGTTCGTCGTAGGGGGGGGACCAGTAGCGTTCGATGCGAAAGTCACCGTCCTTCAGAATTGCCATGGATGCAGGAGGCAAACGTCGAAATCCCTGCAGCATCGAGTACGGCGCCGGGACGTACTGCAACGTCAGATATCGAAGCACGGATTGCCTGTCGAGCTGCCGAGGAACACCCGGCACCTGCAGCAGGGCCTTCAGTTCACTGGCAAATGCGAAGCGGCCGTCTTCCAGACGATAGAAAAAAGGCTTCTGCCCCATACGATCTCGCGCAACGACCAGCTGCTGTTTGTTGGCATCCCACAGAGCGAAGGCAAACATGCCGCGCAGATGCTGAACGAACTCCAGACCGTACTGTTCGTACAGGTGCACGATCACTTCAGTGTCACCTTCTGTTCGAAACTTATGACCGGCCGCCAGCAGGGACTTTCTCAGCTCCTGGTAATTGTAGATTTCGCCGTTGAAAACGATCTGCACGGAACCATCTTCGTTCCCAAGCGGCTGAGCACTGCCGGCGACATCTATGATCGACAGCCGACGATGCCCCAATGCCACGCCTGGGCGGCGGTCTGCCGTCTGATCGATCAGAAGATGGCCTTCTGCGTCCGGACCCCGATGCTGAATCGCGTCTGTCATCAGGCGCAGCACATCACCGGAAACCCGCTTCCCCGATTGCCACCAGATTGCTCCTGCTATTCCACACACGCCGCTGAATCCCGATCAATAAGTAGTATTGTGTTTTCTGAACAACATAAGCCGACGTTCACTGCCCATTGAGGTGACCAGTGAATGCGGTGCGGCAGTGGCCACGGCGTCACTCAAGGTGACCGCTGTGAGCGTTCCCTCATGACAAACATAGTTTTTGATACAGATCGATATGCCGCTGCACCATTTGTTCAACACTGTGACGTTCTGTGATCAACTTCAGAGCAGCCCGCCCCATTTTTTCAGCCAGCGCGGTGTCTTCCAGAACTCGCTTTAATGACTTCATCATGGCGGCGCCATCTCCGTGAGGAAAGACCAGGCCCGTCTGCTCGTGTTGAACAAGTTCCTGATTGCTGGGGATGTCACTCACCACAACAGGAACATTTGCTGCCATTGCCTCCATCAGGCTGTTCGACATCCCTTCGAACGAACTCGCCAGACAGAACGCGTCAAACTGTTTCGTCAGGGCAGCAGCATCTGTTCGGTGCCCGAGAAAGATAACTCTGTCGCGGCAATCGAAACTCCGTGCCAGTTCCGCCAGTTGATCTCGGACCGGTCCGTCGCCGACCAGAACCAAATAGGCGTTGTCAATCACCTGATAAAGCAGCTGAATCGCCCAGACCAGATCTGCCAGACATTTCTGAGGGACAAGGCGTCCCACAAAACCGACCACTCTGGCGTCGGCCGCGAGACCGATTTCCTCGCGAAGTGTCGGACCGTTCGGTTGGGCGGCAGCGTGCGAAGGCACTGGCTGCCCATTCGGAATCACGGTCATCAGATCGCGCGGCACGCCTGCATTGGTGGCATAAAACTCAGCCACGCTTTCTGAATTGGCAGTCATGGCACTCATCCGTCCGGACAGCCATCGGTCTGCCTTCAGTTGCCAACCGCTCTTCCAGCTATCAACGCACCGCTCCGAGACGATCACTTTGCTCGACTTTGGCGCGATGCCGGGAAGACGAACGTAGCTGTTCGCGGAAAACAGAAACGACTGAATAATGTCCGGCTGCAGTTGGTGCAAACGTTCGCGAAGTCGGAAACATGTCAGCGGATCGAAGCGAAATCGTTTGCCAAGGACATCGACCTGAACCCCGGCACGTGATAATTCCTGTGCGTAGAAGCCACCACGATTTAATGCGATGACACTGACATCCATCCCGGATTGCAGCAGTCGACTGGCCAGCAACGCGAGCTGCCGCTCGGCTCCGGACTGATCGAGTGTCGGAATAACATATGTAACTCGGATGGACGACTCTCTTCAGCGAATGACAGTTCTGCGCGGCTCGAAACAGTCGGAAGATAGTTGGCCGGACGCAAAAAGCCGAGACGTTTCCTGCAGATGGAGCAACAGGTGTGGCAAAAGAGAGAATTCGACTCAATCGCGCCAGACACAATAAGCTACGAATATTGGCTAATGGCAGTTTGGCCTGATTTATTTGCGGTGTTCGTAATTCATAGAACCAGAGGCGATTGACGGTTTGCCCAGCAAGACAGAGCGAAGGCGAGAGGTCCTGGCCAACAGGCTCCGTTGGTCGGAATGCCCGTCGATGGAGCAGGGACCGTGACGGCAGCCACCCGGAAGAAGAAAGATCTATTCAATTGACGGGAGCGAAACAAGAATACGCAAGGAAATGTAACGCCGTAAAGCACTTACGTGATTCACCTTATGTCGAACCAACCAACACACTGCGCCGCCCCCTCTTCCTCACCCGCCATCCTCAGGATGGGCATATGAATCGAACTCGCAAAGAATTTGGGGCAGGCATCCAATTGATGTCGCAGCGTGCGGCCCATGATTTGCCAGTCTAAACACTCCCACTGAGATGGCGATGTCAGCAAGAATTTCCCTGTTTTGAGGGCGCCAACCGGAATGCCCACATTTAGGAGTATCGTTCTGTCGGGCAATGATCAGGGACTCGTACTTGGTATTCCGATTTGAATTGTCATCGATTCGGTTGACGGTGCCCCGGAATCCTCCATAATTCCCGATCTTCGGCAAGTGCGGGGCCGATACTCACAATCAGAAACACGTTTTGGTCATCAAAACGTTGCTTTTGCGGATGTAGCTCAGTGGTAGAGCACCACGTTGCCAACGTGGCTGTCGAGGGTTCGACTCCCTTCATCCGCTCTTTTTTTTGGCCTGACCTTACCTCCACATGCGGTGGGTGCAGGTCGTCAAAATCCCCAAAGGGTAAGAAATGACTGCTGAAGGTGAAGATGTTGATACATCTGATGCTGCAGCGACTGCTGTCGAAAATGCACCAGAAGAAGACGGTACCGCCGATCAGGACAAGCTGAGCCTGACCGTCGAAGTTAAGTCTGTCGGGCCTTGTCGCAAGCATGTCGCTGTGACTGTGTCGGAAGCTGACATTGAAACTCTGAGAGACGAGTGTCTTGAAGAGTTTTCTGAACAGGCCGAAGTTCCCGGCTTTCGACAGGGGCACGTTCCCCGGTCTCTGTTGCAGAAGCGTTTCAAGAGCGAATTGTCAGATCAGGTTAAGCAGAAAGTGCTGCTGCAGAGCCTGGAGCAAATGTCGGAAGACAACGACATTGATCCGATCAATCAACCGGACATTGATGTCGACAGTCTGGATATCCCTGATTCAGGCGACTTCCAATACGAGTTTGACGTTGAGGTACGTCCGGAATTCGACGTGCCGGATTACACGGGCTTTGTGATTGATCGACCGTCAGGCGATGTGACTGACGAAGAATTCAACGCATTCAAGCAGCAATTCATCGAATCATACTCTAATCCCAGCAAAGTCGATCGCGCCGCAGAGAGCGGTGATTCTTTGCTTTGTGACATGAAGTTTACGCACGACGGAAAAGAGATTCGGGAGAACGAGGGAGTCCCGATTCGCCTCCGTCCGACTCTGCGATTTCAGGACGCTGTCGCGGAAGAATTCGACAAATTACTGGTCGGCGTGTCCGCTGGTGACTCAAAGACGACGGAAGTCACCATTTCTCTGCAGTCCACGGTGGTGGAAATGCGCGGCGAAAAGGTGGACGTTACCGTCACGGTCAACGAAGTCCGCGAACATGTCGTGCCTGCGATGGATAAGGAATTCCTGGACCAGTTCGATTGCGAATCGCCGGAGCAACTGGACGAGCAAATTAAGGCTTCTCTGGAGCGGCAGGTCGAATACCAGCAGCGTCAGACGGCTCGTGAACAGGTGCTGGCAAAAATCACGGAATCAGCCGACTGGGATCTGCCGGAATCACTGGTCGAACAGCAGACGGAAAACGCATTGCGTCGCGAGATTCTTGAGATGACTCAGGCGGGATTCACTCGCGAACAGATTTCTGCCCGCGAAAACGAAATCCGTCAGAACGCGATCGAAAACACTCGCAAAGCCCTCAAAGAACACTTTGTGCTGGACCGCATTGCCACCAAGGAAAACATTGAGTGTGAACAGGCGGACATCGATCAGGAACTGCTGATGATGTCGTTCCAGAGTGGTGAGCCATTGCGGCGTGTTCGTGCCCGAATGGTGAAGAACGGCATGATCGACAACATGGAAGCTCAATTGCGTGAACGGAAAGCGATCGACTTCATTCTGGAAAATGCTTCGTTTGAAGATGTTGACCGCAAGCCGTCGGTCGAAGATAACGTAGCGTCTGTGGCCTTTGCAATTTGTGGCAATATGGTTTCCAACCTGATTGACGATGGGCCGAAGGAATAGAACGGATGGCCTGGTTCGCCACAAAGGAAAGAACCAGGAAGACACCTGAGGACAGGAAAAACACATGAAGGATCTGCGTTCCGAGTACTCGCCGATGGCGGCTCGTGACTATCAGGCTCAGCGTCAGATGACGGTGGGCGACCTGTTGCTTGATAATCGAATCATCTTTCTGGATGGCCCGATTCACGATGGCAGTGCCAATCTCATCGTGATGAAAATGCTGTACCTTCAGTCAGAGAATCGCCATCAGGACATCCACCTGTACGTAAATTCGCCTGGTGGCTCAGTGACGGCCACCCTAGCAATCTACGACATCATGCAGTTCATTGAATGCGATGTCGCCACATATTGTGTGGGACTGGCGGCCAGCGGCGGTGCAATTCTTGTTGCCGGCGGTACGGCCAAGAAACGCTTCGCCCTGAAGCACTCCAAGATGATGATCCATCAACCGCACGGTCAGGTCGGGGGGCAGGTTTCGGACATCGAAATCCAGGCCAAGGACATCATTGAAACCCGCGAGCTGCTGAACGAAATGCTTGCCGGTCACACGGGACAACCCGTCGAAAAGATTGCTGCTGATACTCAGCGAGATCATTATCTGACGGCTGTTCAGTCGAAGGATTACGGGCTGGTAGACGAGATTCTTGACAAGACTCAAAAAGACAAGAAGTAGCTGCCAACACCGCTGTCTCCAATCATTTCACACGCTGGGTGGATTCTGACATGACGACTTTAGTTCCGTACGTTGTGGAAAAAAATGGGCGCGACGAACGCGCCATGGATATTTACAGCCGATTGCTGAAGGACCGCATCGTGCTTCTGGGCAGCGGAGTCAACGACGACGCTTCCAACAGCATTGTCGCACAGCTGCTGTTTCTGCAGTTCGACGATCCGAAAGCGGATATCCACTTCTACATTAACTCACCCGGCGGTTCCATCACGGCCGGTATGGCGATCTACGATACCATGCAGTACATCACCTGTGATGTCGCCACATACTGCATCGGTCAGGCGGCAAGCATGGGAGCTGTTTTGCTGACGGCTGGCGCGGCGGGCAAGAGACACGCCCTGCCGAATGCACGCATCATGATTCATCAACCGCTCGCGGGCTACGAAGGCACCGCTACCGAACTGGAGATTCATGCAACCGAAGTGCTGCGGGTAAAACAGCGAATGAATGAAATCCTGCTGAAGCACACAGGCCAGACCCTGACGAAGATTGAAGAGGATACGGATCGCGACAACTTCATGACCGCAGAAGAGGCCAAAGAATATAAACTTATTGACACCGTACTTGAAAAGCTGGAATAGTCAGCCACGTCAGTGCAGGCGTAATCTGAATCATTGAGACCCGGTCTTTTCACAGGACCGGGTCTCTTCTGCATTAAACGACACAACCGCAGGCACCGGGCCCCCTGAATGCCAGGTGCGACGACAAAGCAGAAGCGGTCTGAATGATGCCGTCCGAAGTATTCGTACCCAAAACCGCCGCTGGTGGAATCGTCACCGTCGGTAACTTCGACGGTGTTCATCGTGGACATCAGTCCATGCTGTCGACTGTCCGTCAACATGCGGACGAACGTTCGCTGCCGACAGTTGTTGTCACGTTTGACCCCCATCCGATCAATGTGCTGAAGCCCGAAGTCGAACTGCCTCGTCTGTCGTCAGTAAATCAGCGGAAGCAGTTGCTGCGAAAATACGGAGCAGACGAAGTTGTCGTGCTGCCGGTCACGGCTGATCTGCTGAACATGACGCCTGAACACTTTTTCTGTGCAGTCATCCGGGACCAGCTGCATGCGGCGGGAATGGTCGAGGGGCCCGATTTTCGCTTTGGCAGGGACCGAGCGGGTGACACTGAGGTCCTGCGCAGGCTGTGCGAAGAAAATGATGTTGAACTGACGGTCATTTCCCCGATCCTTACGGATCAGGAGATGATCTCTTCGACCATGATTCGTCGCCTGCTTTCCGAGGGCAAGCTGGCGGACGCTGTGAAATTACTGGGGCATCCGTATTCACTGTCCGGCAACGTCGCGCGTGGTGCCGGTCGAGGGAAGAACCTGGGGTTTCCGACGGCCAACGTTACTGCGGTTGAAGTCATGTTGCCGACGGACGGCGTCTACGCAGGCCTGACGGCAATTTCCGGTGTGTCATACCCCGTCGCTGTGAGTATTGGCCCGAATCCCACGTTTGCAGATCATTCCCATAAAGTCGAATGCCATGTCGTGAATTTCGCCGGGGACCTGTACGAAGAAGAGTTCACTGTCGACCTCGTGTCTGAGATCAGAAGTCTTCATCCGTTCAAAGATGCGGATTCGCTGAAGGCACAAATCGCTGCAGACGTCACTCGGTGCCGCGAGATCGTCGCATTATGATGTGTGCGTTTACAGCGCATGATTGGTGTAGCAGTGGTGAGCAGCACGTGGCGTCTTTCAGGCTGCGTAAGCCTTAGCAGGGCGCTGCAAAAATCATGATTGGGTCAATTGAGCCACTTCAGTTTTTGCAGTGGCGGCCCTGATTGTCTGGACGAGAACTATTTGTCCAGACCAATTCCGACCGGCTCGATCCTGTTTCGCATGAGGAGTCGGTGATAACTCGTTATGTGTGTCGGTCAAGTGAGAAGTCACTTTCTGAATCTGACAAGGATGAGTTCTGCAGCCGACATTTGAAGCTGCTGCCTGATCTTCCAGCGGCCGATGTGCCGACTGCTTCCGATCCCCGTAACACACTGTATCCAGCCGATACATTCTTTGATCTTCTTTCGGCATTTCCGGGAAACGCCATACTCCTGCGTCTCCTGTCGTTCCTTAAGACGGCACCGCGCCAACGCGTTTGGACGTCTCTTTTCGGCGGCCGATCCTTGTTTTGCTTCAACGCGGGCCATCGCGCCATGTGGAACAATGCATGGAGACTCCATCACGATACAACAACTGCCATCGTCGTAGCGTTTGTCTGATCCCATTGTCGTCGGGTGATGACGGTGCTGTGCGGAGAATCGGTCGACCATTTCAATGGCCGCCTCACTTTTACCGCGGCCGTTCGCTTCTGTCACGGTCACGTCTATGATGAGTCCGTTTCGGTTTTCGGCCAGTGCATGCTCGAGTTGTGCTACAGCGTTTCACGCTGACTTGTGGCCGCGAAGAACGATTTTCAGTAACAGTTTCGCTACTCCCACGAGCCAGTATCGTTCACGACAATAAGTAAACTGCTCTGATTCCGCAGACTTGCCATTCCCCTTGCCGATACCGCATTGCTTCGGGGGCCGTTGTGCTGGCATGAGTTTCCCTAGGACGCTTCTGACTGACCGCGGAGATCCACTTCGGGAATTCGCGATTTGAACGAATTTAAGTCGCCGTTGGTCAGAACCTTTCAGTAATGCCAGGCTCATCCAGTCGTGGTCGATTGTGAGCATACGCGGTCGCGTCAAACACGTTGTCTGCCGGATCGAGATCAAGCAGCCAACGGAACAGCAGATGCGTATCGATGCGTTCGACAAGCTGAGCTTCACTGCGAATCGAATACAGCGCCTGCAGAAGCCGGGCTTTGAGAAATTGTTCGGGAGGTGTGCTGCCCCGTGGCTGTCTGTACACGACGTTCCGAAATTCGTCGTGATTCTGACTCAACAGGCCTGTTTGATTTGCGGAAGAACATAATCCACGAAGACTAGCAGGTATTGCAATGAGAGAATTGCTGATCGATTCAAAACGAAAACAGCCCGGATGTGATAAGCATCACACCCGGGCTGACAGGATAAGCAGTGTGCTTGCACCACACTACTCGGGAGGTCCAATGCCGATATTCGGCATAATTCTTCTGCTCAGGTACGCCTGTAAACGAAGCTGGTTGTACCGGAGCGAGTTCAGTGATCCACCACCTGCTGGTCTGTATAATGTGTGTCAGTGCGACACGAAGGTCATGGTTAGAATTTGATGTCGCTCAATGATGGCAGACCAAACCAGCCACCCACCGATTTCTTTGTACCTCGTTGTGACTGTCCGGAAGTCCTGTTGACGCGTTTTCCTGGTCGACTGGGACCTGCCGAAGCGGTCTTTTTTGTGAAGGTATTGCTTACCGGCCGGACGGAGTTTCCTGTCGTCGGCGTTGCTGTTTGTTCTGCGGCCGGAATAATCTGACTGGTGATTGATTCCGGAACAGTGATTGGCTGAGCAGGCACGATAGCCTCTGCCGCCGCTGAAGATATGAGGGCTGCCTGAGGCATATGTGCCTGAGCCAATTGCGGTGTCGGGCGTGTTAAGGCGGTATTTACGTAGCCAGGATTGCAGGTTGGGCAGCTGCCGCCATTACTTTGCCTGACCGGTGTGCCGATCATCGGGGTGACATTGCAGCCTGTCAGGCACCCTCGCTGGCGGGGACACATTCGGGCATGAAAATTCGAAGGACTTGGCACCCGAGGGATCATGCCGGGGTTGGGACGCCACGTCGGAACGCGATTGTAGCTGTAGCCAAGCTGAGTCGTATCGGTCGGCTGGTATATGATTGGCGCACCTCCGACAAAACCTCCACCAGGATTACCGTACCACTGTCCGGGCCAGTAACTCTGATACCAACCGCCTGTTCGATTAACAGGAAGGCGTGCCGGAGGAGCCCAGCCGGAATCACCAGAGCCCTTGGTTTTGCAGCACCAGCAGAGTTGCCTGGCACCTGGGACACCCATACGTGCTGCCCGACTGATCGGACCACACCGACCACACCAGTCCAGACAGAAGTCTTCGTGCCGGGACCGCGCGTCACAGCGATTCCCGAAACATTGACCACTGTTACAGTAGTTGCCCTGCTGGCAGCTTCCGCTGACACACCGGTCGTTGCAGCCGTCGGTACATTGGTAGCCGACCTGCTGAATTTCAGCCGCTGGTCCGGTTGCGGCCAGCAGTGTGGCACCGGTCAGAAACAGGGTTCTAAGTGTGTGTTGCATAAGTTCTATCTCCTTCGCCCCGCTGCCCAGGGCACGTTGTGCAGCAGCGCGAACAGTTTATTGCGGGTGACAAACTGTAGTTTGAATGTGGAGATCGCTTCTCGACCGAATCCGTGACGGGCACAGCTGGCAGTCGTGAGGTCCGTGCGATCTGTGAATTACCAGGTTTGGTGATACAACGGTCGTAGTGACGTCTGAGGTGTATAGTTGCCCATTGGAGTGATCCGACTCGACGGAGTTCCCCAGCTGTAGTTGTATGCCTGTCGCACTGTGGGCGCCAGTGGTACGGAGAGTGGCACACCGTAACCCTGAACACCATAGGCTTGTCCGTTGTCGCGATGATCCGCATAGCCGGGGTTGTCGGCATACGTCACCTGATACTTACCAACCGGCGGACATCCCTGCCCGCAGCAGCCCGACGGCACCATCCATCCAAACAGGTGGTTTGCCAGTCGCTGATTTCTGCCATGGTAGTTGGCGTACTGGCCTCGCCACCATCGCTTTGCCCAGGACTGGCTATTGCAGGAATCCTGTGGGACCGCTCCGGCAAACAGGCGTGTCATGCGGCGTCGGTACCCGTTTCCGTAGCACCCGTTGCCATCGCACCCGTTGCCATTGCACCCGTTGCCATTGCACCCGTTGCAACCCTGCTTACAGCATTGCGATGGTGCACAGCAGGCGACCTGCGGAGTACATCCGCTCGGGCCGCACTGTGCGGAAGAGAAGCCCGCGAACTGAATTGGAGATACATTGGCACCGCCGTTTTGAGTCCACATCGCATTGCCATTCCGACGCACGCTTGCGAACCTGGCAGACGCTCCGTCTTGTGTTTGCTGCCCGCTGCCACCGAACACGTGAAGCACCGGCGAGGCATCTTCATTCGGGTGACCACTGAACGCTGTCGGGCCGTCCAGGGCCGCATGCTGAACTGCCGAAGCGTTCATTCGTACGAATCCGGCGTTGCCATTTGTGGCGGAGATGCAGACGACACCCTCCTCGGCAGCGACGAAGCCAGATGTTGCCAGTACGCAGATCGCGGCAGCGAACCATCTCGGATTAGAGTTTCGTGGTCGCATTCTAGAACCTTTCGCAGAGGGAAACGCGCGTCCGCACGAATCCATTCCTCTGGCTGAAAATAAGTTTTCGGAAGGTGACACACGACAATGCCGCATGCCTCCTGCATCCCGGGTTTCAAGAGTTGTTAATCTGACGTGGCAAACCGGTCGCCTTTGTCTTCATTCTGCTGTCGGTGAACTCGCAGTCTTTCTGCGGCCGTTTGTCTGTCATCCCGATCGAAGCGAAGAATCGCGAGTGAGGCATCTCATCAAGCAGTCTTCATTCCGAGTGGTGTTTGTCATTCATGGTCTGGCCACTTTATCGGAACCGCGAAAGCGATCAGCGAATCACAGGTCTGCTAAACATTGATAACGGGCTGATGTGCGATTTATATTTCACGTCGACGGTCGTGCCCTGCAGTTTCCAGTTCTCTTTCGACCAGACTCCGAAGGGTGTCACCATCCATCCGCCGTTGACTTTGTAATAATAGGGCCCGTACATCGCCTTGTAGCGATGCGGGTACAGCATTTCGTGCGGATGAAACGCCTGGTGCACGATTGCCGTTCCGCCGAGCTGTTGCGGAATTCCAGGTTTGGGTGCGGGATACAGTGCGGCACTGGACGGCCCCGCCGCGCCAGTTGCATCACCCGCCTGGCTCATGCTGACAGGTCCTGCTCCCCGGGCGTAGTTTGCTGAAGACGCGAAGGAGTATGGTCCTGCGGAATTCTGATAGACAGGCTGTGGTGCAGCGTACTGCTGCCAGTTTGCTCCCGGATGAACAGGCAGCACATGACCCTGAGAGTTTGCGGCACTAAAATACTGTGGGCCACTTATTGCCGAGCCATTCGGCACCACGGGGGCGTACTGAATGGGAAGTGGCTGCGGCAAAGCTTTGGCCGGCTCCAGCTTTCGCGAGGGCGGCTGAGCACTGGTCAGACGAATTTCCGGAACCTGCCGAGCAGCGTCATCAACGACGGCGTGCCGAATACCGCCAGGCCTTTTCGTACGGGACCTCTGCGTGTCCGGACGTCCGATCGACGGACCTCGCAGCCAGTCCATCAGCGGGTTTTGTTTCTGACCGTCTTCGGCCAGAAGGCTTCCGACGCTCATGACTGTCATCATGAGTGTCACCAATCCCTTGCGAAGCATTGCTTCTCCTCCGTGGCTTTAGAAGAATCCGTTCTTCCAGCTGTTACAGATCCCTGGTCAACATGACACGGGAATTGATGGAACCGCGAATCCAAAAAAATCGTCTTGGATCCTTAGCCGCTCGCGTCAGGAGTGATCTGACGTTTACCGGTGAGGTCCAAACTGTCCTCTGTCGTAGAGTTCGGCTTCTACCGGTCGCAGGGATGAATCAATCAGTGTTGTTGATATACACGATACGGTTAGTTTCTGGTGCACTATCGTTGCATGTGGAAGAACCGTAAAAGTCTTCCCAATCTTCCTGCCTTTTCAGGGATATCTGTGTCCTCTCGAGCTTTGCGATTGTCTCAGAGTCTCTAAAATGCCGGCTGGGATGTAAAAAGGCGATCGGGGACTGCATATTCGACTACGAAGGACGGGCTGCTGTCCTGTCGCGAGTTCCGTGAATGTATTGAAATTCCGGTGGCCGACCGCCGATATTGTTGACGACTGCCAACAGAGGACACGACCGCTCTCTGTCTGGTGGTCAGCATGATTCTGGTTGATGTGACATAATTGGTTGAATGAACGCCTGACCACTGGAAAAGGATGCTCAGTTGGCTCGTAGAAAGTCTTCCAGAAAAAACGAACCGAATCTGTTCTCCAAGACGGATGAGCTGGAAGCTGCCGGAAACGTTCAATACGTGCCGATCAGCGGCGAAACTCGCCGACGCTATCTGAACTACGCTCTTTCCGTCATTACGTCTCGCGCGTTGCCGGACGTGCGCGATGGGCTAAAGCCCGTGCAGCGACGAATTCTGTACGTCATGTACAATCGTTTAAGGCTGACAGCGGACAGCAAGACCAGAAAGTGTGCCAAGATCTGTGGTGACACGACTGGGTCCTTTCACCCACACGGAGACACTGCAGTCTACGACGCACTGGTGCGACTGGCGCAGGACTTTACCCTGCGATATCCGCTGGTGATCGGACAGGGGAACTTCGGTTCCATCATGGGCCTGCGTGCCGCGGCGGCTCGTTACACAGAAGCGAAGCTGTCCGCACTTGCAGAGCAGCTGATGAACGAGCTGCGGTATCAAACAGTGGATATGCGGCCGACATACGATGCGGCAGACCTGGAGCCGGCGGTCCTGCCGGCCCGCTATCCGGCCCTGTTGGTTAACGGGACTCAGGGAATTGCCGTGGGCATGGCGACCAGCATGCCACCACATAACCTGAATGAAGTGACGAAAGCCTGCGTGCATTTGATTCAGAATCCCGGCGCCACGGTCGCCCAGTTGATGAAATACGTCAAGGGCCCGGACTTTCCGCTGGGTGGTCGCATCGTCACTGATCGCGTGGATCTGAGAAAGGCGTACGAAACCGGTCGCGGCTCGGTCAAGACACGGGGCGAATGGCGATTCGACAAACAAGGCAGAAAAGAACTCAAGGATCGTCTGATCATTTACACAGTTCCGTACACGGTCTCAACCGGACCACTGCTGACGGAGATTGGTGAACTGATTGAGGCCCGCAAGATTCCCCAGCTGGCCAACGTGATTGACGAAACGAACGAGGAAAATGGACTGCGGATTGTTCTGGAAATGAAGTCCGGCGCCGATGCAGAGGCCGTTATGGCCTATCTGTTTCGACATACGTCGCTGGAACAGAATTTCAGTTACAACGCCACGGCTCTGGTACCTGACGAACATGGTTCGACGGTGCCTCGCGTGCTGAGCCTGAAGGAACTACTGCAGCATTTTCTCGACTTCCGCTATGAGACTGTTCGCCGGCGACTTGAGTATCAACTGGAGCAATTGCGCCGGCGAATTCATATTCTGGAAGGTTTCGCGATCATTTTCGACGGGCTCGATCGTGCGTTGAAGATCATTCGTGCCAGCAGTGGTAAGAAGGATGCGGCTGCAAAATTGATGAAGAAATTTCCGCTGGATGAAGTTCAGACGGACGCCGTGCTGGAGCTGGCGCTGTACCGAATTTCGCAGCTGGAAATAGAGCATATTCGTGTGGAATTGAAGGAGAAAAAGGCGGAAGCGGCCCGCATTCAGAAGCTGTTGAAATCAAAGACGCAGATGTGGAAACTGATTCGCACAGAACTGGAAGCACTGGCAGCAGAATTCGGAGACAAGCGTCGCAGCGATTTCGGTTCCGTCGATGAGATTGTTGAGTTCGATGCGTCGGCATACATCATTAAGGAAAACACGAATGTTGTTGTCACCGCAGACGGCTGGGTCAAGCGCGTCAACAGTCTGGCCAGCGTATCCAAGACACGGGTCCGGGAAGGTGACAGCGTGCTGAATGTCATTCCCGGCAGCACTCTTGATAACGCCGTTTTCTTCAGCTCGGACGGCGTGGCGTTCACAGTACCGATCGACCAGCTGCCGGTTTCCTCTGGATATGGCGAACCGTTCGCCAAACACGCCAAACTCAGCGACGGTGCCTCCATCGCTGCGGTTCTTACAACGGACCCACGTTTCGTGGAAGCGGTCGACGATGATTCAGAAGAATGGGGGCCATTGTTACTGGTCGCGACTCGACACGGTCAGGTCCTGACGATTCCGTACCACGGGTTTCGCACGCCCAGCACGAAAGCCGGCCGCAAGTATTGTCGTCTGCGAAAAGGTGACGAAGTCGTCTATTGTCAGCTGATCGAAGATGCAGAAACGGTATTTTTTGCCTCGGCCAACGCTCGCGTGTTACATTTTTCGCTGGATGATGTGCCAATGCTGACGAACGCCGGCAAGGGAGTTCGTGGTATCAAACTGGAGGCCGATGATCGGCTGTTGGGCGTGGTTCAGCTGGCGCGACCAAGCGACTGCCTGCGGGTCGTCACCAGTAACGACAAAGAAATGGTCTTCGGACAGCAGAAGTACCAGATCACGTCCCGGGGCGGACGCGGAGTCATGACCAGCCAGCGTTCCAGCTTTGACAGGGTCATCCAACCGGCGATTCCGTTAATCGACTGGTCAGAAATGGAGGAGGACTGACGTCCGGCCAATGAGCACACCAACGAAATCAACTTATACAGCCAACGACATTGAGGTTCTGGAAGGTCTGGAGCCTGTCCGGAAACGGCCGTCGATGTACATCGGCGGCGTCGATTCTCGCGGGTTGCACCACCTTCTGTGGGAAGTGGTCGATAACTCCGTCGATGAGTTTCTGGCTGGCCAATGCACCCGTATCGTGGTCACTTTGCACAAAGACGGCAGCAGTTGCACGGTCAGTGACGATGGTCGCGGAATCCCTGTCGACAAACATCCGAAGATGAAGAAGTCGTCGCTGGAGGTCATCCTGACGACTTTACATGCTGGCGGTAAATTCAGCGACAAGAACTACGCTCGCAGTGGCGGTCTGCACGGAGTGGGATCGTCGGTTGTCAATGCACTGTCGTCAAAACTGGTGGCAACGGTGCACCGTGACGGCCACGAATGGATGCAGGAATACCGTCGCGGAAAGCCAACCGGCAAAGTGAAAAAAGTGAAGCCGTTTCGCGGTCACGGGACGACCATTTTCTTTCGGCCGGACGACGCGATTTTTCGACGGACTCAATTTAACTCGGAAACCATTCGTCAGCATCTGGAAGATGTGTCATACATTCACGGCGGGCTGCTGATTGTTCTTAAGGACGAATTGAAGGGTGAAACCCACGAACTCTGCCACAAGGACGGAATCAGGGCCTATATCGAAAAGGTCATTGACGACAGTGGCAAGAAAACCGTGCATGAGCAGCTGTTTTCCGCGGACAAAGACGACAAGGTCGCACGCGTGGAAGTGGTCCTGAAGTGGACAGAATCCACCGACGAACACATTCGCAGTTATGTCAACGGCATTCGCACGCATGGCGGAGGCACACATGAAAACGGGCTGAAGTCCGGCATGACAAAGGCCGTTCGCAACTACATCGACGTCCACAGTTTCAAGCCTCGCGGAATCACGATTTCCGCTGACGACATCCGCGAAGGCGTCGTCGCCATCTTATCCGTGTTTCACGGCGAACCCATGTTTCAGGGACAAACGAAGGAGCGGCTGAACAACCCGGAAATGGCGTCGAATGTGGACGGTATCGTGCGGCCTGCGGTCGAGAACTGGCTGAACAACAACCCATCGCTCGCTGACGCGATTCTGGGGCGCATCGTGCTGGCGGCCAGGGCCAGACTGGCCAGCCGAGACGCCATCAAGGAAGTCAAACGCAAGTCGGTCGCGCGAAAGACCAACCTGCCGGGCAAGCTGGTTGACTGTCAGAACAGAAACTCGAATGAAACAGAACTGTTCATTGTGGAAGGCGATTCGGCGGGGGGAACTGCGGTGATGGGCCGCAACTCTGCCACTCAGGCGGTATTGCCGCTGCGAGGAAAGATCCTGAATACAGAGTCGCTCGCCTTATCCAAGATTCTGAAAAACCAGGAAATCAACGACCTTGTTGAAACACTTGGTACCGGGATCGGCCCGAACTTCGACATTCATCGCCTGCGTTATGGCCGGATCATTCTGCTGATGGATGCTGACAGCGACGGATACCATATTTCCACGCTGCTGCTGACGTTTTTCTTTCGTCACATGACGGAGCTGATCCGACAGGGAAACCTGTTTATCGCTCAACCACCGCTGTTCCGGATCGAAGTGGGCAAGACCACCCACTACGCTCAGACAGACGCAGAGAAGGAAGAGATTCTGGCTTCACTGCCGGACAACCGAAACCCGACCGTACTGCGATTCAAGGGGCTGGGCGAGATGAACGCTGCTCAGTTGCGAGACACGACTCTAAACCCAAAGGCACGCGTCCTGCTGCGAGTAGATATTGAAAGTCAGCTGGAAGCCGACCAGACGTTCCACCAGTTGCTCGGTAAGGAAGCCTCGGAACGTTACAAAGTGATCATGGAAGAGGCCAGTTTTGCCGATGACGTTGACGCCTGACACGGTATGGTGAATTACGCGACCGAACCTTTCGCGATGGACAGCCTGAGTGGTTTTGCAAGGCAAAACCGATTGTTTTCGGTGGTCGCTGCGGCAGGCCGGCGGATTCCATCGTTCTCGCACTGAAACACATTCAGCTGAGCGTTTCCGGCTGAAAAATACTGGCTTTATACGGCATTCGGCGCTTGTCAGTGAGCAGATGTCCCGGTACTCTGCTCAGCCTTCTGCGGCAGACCTTCTTGGGAAGAGAAAACGTTGGCCCTCGACGATCGCATTGTCATCACTGGAATCGGACTGGCGTCCCCGAACGGCAACAACCTGGCCGAGTTTCGCCAGAATCTGCTGGATGGAAAATCCGGTGTGGTGGATTACGAAACGCGGTACATGCCGCCAGTACTGGCTGGCGTCTGTAACTTCGACGAATTGCGTTATCAGAAGCGTAAGGAAGTGCGGCGTGGAACGCGGGCGGGGTCAATTGCCGTCTACTGCTCAAACGAAGCCGTCGCCGACTCGGGACTGAATTGGGACTCCGTCCCGAAAGACCGTGTGGGCGTTTATCTGGGAATTACGGAACACGGCAACGTCGAAACAGAAAACGAAATCTACGAAATTTCACAGTTCGACTACGACACCAAGGTCTGGTCACATCACCACAATCCACGAACCGTTGCCAACAATCCGGCAGGGGAAGTCACGCTGAACCTCGGAGTTACGGGGCCTCACCTGACCATTGGCGCGGCTTGTGCGGCGGGGAATGCGGGGTTCATTCAGGCTGCACAGATGCTGCGTCTGGGCGAATGTGACGTAGCGATCGCCGGAGGTGTGTCAGAAAGCATTCACACATTCGGAATTTTCGCAAGTTTCCAGAGCCAGGGGGCACTGGCCAATCACGAGGATCCGACAAAAGCCTGTCGTCCGTTTGATACACAACGAAACGGGATTGTTGTCGCGGAAGGTGGTGGCATCTGTACGGTTGAACGACTGACGGACGCCCTGGCTCGTGGCGCCACGATTTACGCGGAAATCATCGGACATGCCATGAATTCCGATGCTTCTGACTTTGTGCTGCCAAATTCAACTCGTCAGGCCGAGTGTGTGCGTCTGGCGCTGTCGCGAGCCGGCATAAGTGCTGGCGACGTTGACATCGTCAGCAGTCACGCCACGGCCACCGAGCAGGGCGATATCGAGGAAGCCAAGGCCCTTAAGGCGGTGTTTGACGGTACACCAGCGGCAATCAACAACACAAAAAGCTTCATTGGTCACGCCATGGGAGCGGCTGGGGCACTGGAGCTTCTGGGCAACCTGCCATCGTTTGACGACGGTATGGCCCACGCTACAATCAATCTTGAGAATCCGGACACAAGATGCGTTTTGCCTAATTTAGTAGCGAATGAGCCGCGAAATATGGGCGAAGTGAACTGTATATTGAACAATTCGTTCGGGATGCTGGGCATTAACTCAGTCGTGATTGTAAAAACATACAGATCCTGAACCCTGCAGATTGAGCGGTTCAGACGCGGGATTGTGGCGACGGATGATCGCCAAAGACGAGACACGCGTTCCGCGCCGCGGAAGCTATGAGTGCAAGGGGATTTTTGATGACGGGTGTGGAGATCAGACAGGCCGTTCTGGAAATTCTGGAGCGAATCGCTCCCGATGAGGATCTGTCCGACCTAGATGACGCAGTCGCGTTCCGTGAACAAATGGAGCTCGACAGTATGGATTTTCTGGACATTGTGATGGAGCTGCGAAAAGGCTACCGGGTTCAGATTCCGGAAGAAGATTACCACAACCTGAATACCATGCAGTCGACGGTGGATTATCTGACACCGAAGATGAAAGATGTCCCGGTGGCTGGCTGACTGTTGTGCCTGTCGGTCGGCGACCAGCGGGAGCGGCTATCACAGCTTTCGAGCGATAGCTCGAGTAAACGTCGATGATGGCCCCCATTGGGAGAAGTCTACCGTGCACTACGACACTGTGATTATCGGCGCCGGGATGTCCGGCCTGTCAGCAGGTGTACGGCTCGCGTATTACGAAAAGAACGTCTGTATCCTGGAACGCCACACGACGATTGGCGGTCTGAATTCGTTCTACCGACTGCGTAAGCGAAACTATGACGTCGGGCTTCACGCCGTCACCAACTACGCAGAGCCCGGCAGCAAGGGTGGACCGCTCAGCAAACTGCTGCGACAGCTGCGCATGAAATGGGAAGACTTCGACCTGCGGCCTCAGCTGCATTCGTCTATCGCGTTTCCGGATTGTACCCTGCGATTCACAAACGACTTCGCCTACCTCCTGGAACAGGTGGCCATGGCGTTTCCCAAACAGATCGACGGGTTTAATAGATTGGTCCGCACAATCGCTGACCATGACGCGCTGAATCTTGACAAACGGCAGGCGACATCAGCGCGACAGGTGTTGTCCGAGCACATAAGCGACCCGCTGCTGATCGACATGTTGTTCTGCCCTCTGATGTTTTACGGCAGTGCCACGCCACGTGATATGGACTTCAGCCAGTTCGTGATCATGTTCAAGAGCATCTTCCATGAAGGTTTTGGACGCCCTTTTGACGGTATTCGCATGATCCTGAAGAAGCTCGTTCGCCACTTTAAGGCACTGGGCGGACACCTCAAATTACGGGCTGGCGTCAGCGAAATTGTTCAGCGAGGTGGCAAGGCGAAGGCCGTCGTCCTGGATGACGGCACAGAGATTACGACAGATAATGTGCTGTCTTCTGCCGGCGCTGCGGAAACGATGAGACTGGTCGATCCGACACGACCGATGGTCAGGCCGAAGGCTGGCGACATTTCCTTCGTGGAATCAATATCAGTACTGGACTGCGAGCCTGCCTCACTCGGGCATCACGACACCATCGTCTTCTACAACGATGCTGATTCATTTCACTACGAACGTCCAAACGAGCCCGTCGACCTCCGCAGCGGCATCATTTGTTCGCCCAATAATTTCGATTATTCACGGCCACTGGAAGACGGCCGCATGCGAATCACTGCCCTGGCAGAGCCCGATTACTGGATCGACCTGCCGGAAGAGGAATACCAGCAGCGCAAGATGGAATGGAACGATCGGATCATCGAAAGCGCCTTAAAGCACATCCCGGATTTCCGCAGTCACGTCATCGATACCGACGTATTCAGCCCTCGGACAATTCGCCGATTTACCGGCCACCTGAACGGCTGCGTATACGGAGCTCCGGAAAAATTTGCAAACGGCCAAACGCCGGTCGGCAACCTTTACCTGTGCGGCACCGATCAGGGGTTTCTGGGCATTGTGGGCGCCATGCTTTCCGGGATTACGATCGCAAATCGGTACCTGCTGAAGTAGCGGTGACCACCGGATGATGCGAGCTTGGCTCCGAACAATTTTGGAAGTCGGCCGCAGATTTGTCGAAGCGTGGCAGTACACAGTCCCCATCCTCCAGAACGCCTATTCCCTGGGCACAACTTAACACTCCAGGAAGCCCACGAGTGTTGAATTTTGCTTCTCAAAGCTGGGAGGCAGGCTGCCGCCGCTTGCGTCACTACTTGAGCGACCTATAATCGTCGATCGCGTAATCTCTCTTTTTTTTGGCCTGTTTCTGGCCCCAATTCTTCCACCAGCAAGCCGAATTTCAAGAAACTTCGAACATGTTTATGTGGTTTCGAAACGTCTGGATGGCCGTCGCCACGGTCCTGCATGGTATGTACGTGACGATGATCACGATGCTGAAGACATATCAGCACAAGCGGAAGACGTTCGCTGATACCTATGCGTATCCGGAAGAGCCGCTTAAGGTCAAGGCCCGATATCGGGGCTTTCATCGCTTTGATCTGACGACATGCATCGGTTGCGAAAAGTGTGCTCAGGCCTGTCCGGTCGACTGCATCTACATCGAAAAAGAAAAAAGCCCCGTAGGCAAGGGGTTTCGCCTGACGGGCTTTGCAGTCGACTACACGAAATGCATGTTCTGTGCTCTGTGCGTGGACCCCTGTCCGGTGGACTGTATTTTCATGGGCTCAACGCACGACCTGAGCTGCTTTAGTCGGGATGGCTGTATCGTCGACTACGCAAAACTGCCCTTGCAGATCGCATGGGGTAAAGCGACCCTGAATCCGACGGCAGTATCTGAATCAAAGGTGCTGCACGAACCAGTCTGGGTGAAAGGTGAAGAGAGTCCGTTCGAATTGGTGGAAGCCTGATGTGGTCGCCGGCCGATTTCGGACAAGTCCGACGGATGCCGAGTGCGCCGAGATTCAGTCGCTGTGAATTTTCAGCGCAAACGATGTAAGCACTTCTGAGCGTCAGCTCGAATAGACCGTCGAAGACGGAGATTGTGAAATGACAAACCTTGTAGGTCATCTTTTGCTGTTTGGTGGATCTGTCTGCGTGCTGCTGGCACTGCCGATGATCATCGGGCGTCTTGTGCGACCCAAATTGCCAACACCTGAAAAAGATGCAATCTATGAGTGCGGCGAGCCAGCGATCGGCTCCAGCTATATTCAGTTCGACCTGCGGTTCTACGTTGTCGCCCTGCTGTTTATTGTTTTTGACGTGGAAGTTGCCTTTTTCTTTCCGTGGGCGGCGATATATGGAAATGCCACTCAACTGGCAGACACCCGCCTGGAGGAAGGTGCACGCGATCAACTGAGTGCCCGACTGCTGGATCAGAATCCAGCAACCAACGAGATCATTTCGGCAGAGACAGCTCAGCAGCTTGCCATCACCGGGTTCTTTGACCTGCTTGTCTTTTTCGTCGTGCTGCTGGTTGGTTTTGCCTACGTCTGGAAACGCGGTGACCTGGACTGGATCCGCGCCCTGACTCAGAAATCGCAGCAGGCAGCCGACCAGACGGTCCCTTCACACCAAAACACTTCGTCAGTTACGACAACGGCGTAGTGCGGCGTGGCCGCCGCCGGATAATCACGACAACGCTTTGCGTTGCAGACTCAGTGGAAAACGTTCCATGGACATTCAGGAAATCCATTCTTTGTTACTGGAGACTTTCGGTGCTTCAGCCGTCGGCGAGACTCCTGTCGATGCAACAGACCCGTGGATTCAGGTGAGCCCGGATTCGATCGTCGAAGTCGGCACGTTTCTGCGAGACGACGAGAGACTGCGATTCGATCATCTCAACGACCTGTGCGGCTGCGACTATCTGGAACCGAACGAAAAAAAAGCGGCAAAATTCGGCCACGACCCACATGTCGAAGTTGTCTACCAGCTGTCCAGCATCGAACTGAAGCACCGCTTAAAGCTGAAAGTCATTCTTCCTCGCTGGAAGAACGACGAAGAAGGACAGCTGCCTGAAATCCCGTCAGTCAGCGGCGTCTGGGGCATCGCCGATTGGCACGAACGCGAGGCCTACGATCTGGTTGGCATCCATTTCCAGGATCATCCAAACCTTCGACGCATTCTTTGCCCGGAAGACTGGGAAGCTCATGCCCTGCGAAAAGACTACGACTTCCCATTGGAATATCACGGCGTTCGAGGACGGTAAACCATGAGTATGCAGATCGAAGATCCTCGAATTGTCGAGTTTGATGTCCAGACTGACGAAATGCTCGTCAACATGGGCCCCCAGCATCCCAGCACTCATGGGGTGCTTCGTCTGTTACTGAGAACGGACGGCGAAATCGTTCACGAGTGCACGCCGCACATCGGGTACCTCCACCGCTGCGCGGAAAAGATCGGCGAGAATCTGGCGACGCCGCAGTGGATTCCATACACCGACCGTATGGACTACCTTGCCGCTATGAACATGAACCTCGGGTTCGCGTTGACGGTCGAAAAAATGATCGGCATGGAGGTGAACGAGAAAGCGAAACACCTGCGCGTGTTCATCTCGGAACTCGGTCGTATCGCCAGTCATCTGGTCGGTATGGGGGCATACGGTCTGGACCTGGGGACATTCAGCCCGTTTCTGTATGCCTTCCGTGAACGCGAAATCATTCTGGATTTCTTTGAGGAAGTATGCGGCGCACGCCTGACCTGCAGTTATCTAACGATCGGCGGAGCCACCCATGACCTGCCGGAAGAAATCGAAATTCCGGACGGCCTGTCTGCTCTGCTGCTGATGGATAAGGGGCAGCGAGCACCGTTTTTCGACGTCGTCGAAATGTTTCTCAGCTGGCTGGAAGACCGCATCAAGGAATATCACACGCTGCTCACTCGCAACGCGATCTTCATCAAGCGAACAGCGGGCATTGGTGTGCTGTCACGTGAAATGGCCATCAGCTACGGCTGTACAGGGCCCGTGCTTCGAGGCAGCGGAGTTGACTATGACCTGCGTCGAGATGGCGAAGCGGTTTACACGCGCATGTATGAAGGGTACGACTTCGAAATCCCTGTCGCGGAGTTTGCGGAAGCTCCACGAGAAGTGGTACTGGGCGACAACTGGTGTCGTTTTTACACCCGCATGATGGAAGTTGTGCAGGCCATCCGTCTGGTGCGACAGTCGGTTCCAAAGTACCTTGCTGCTGAAGGGTCTCATCGCGAGGCGTTCAAATTCAACACCAAGCTGCCAAAGGATGAGGTCTATCTGGAAACCGAAGCCCCTCGAGGCCAAATGGGCTTCTACGTTGTTGGCAACGGTGCGGCTGAACCATTGAGGGTTCGAGCAAAGAGTTCATGTTTCTGCAACCTGTCCATCACAGACAAGCTCTGCGAAGGCGTACCGCTGGCCGACGTTCCCAGCGTCGTTGGCTCACTTGATATCGTGATGGGCGAAATCGACCGCTAACGGATGACTTCAGTCACAGTCGCCACGTATTCGTTCGTCAACCAGCTGACGTGAGCGTGAAATCGCGTCACCAGCAACAGCTGACGACGACTTCGGAACCAGCTGACGACTCGACATTTGTCACGAACCTGGACAAAATGTGTAGGTGGACATTTTGCCAGAGGAGCCGTTGATGCGTCTGCGTGCCTGCTGCCCAAAGAGTATTCTTATTGTGCTGTTGCTGGTTGCAGCGGTTGTTTCAGCGCAGGAGAAAAAGCCTCCTCAACTCGGCGTTTTCAAAACAACGGAAGACGTCTGTCCCGGCTACATACTGATTTCGCCACTCAGTGCTCAGAAATCATTTCTGCTGGATACCGCCGGGCGAGTTGTCCATTCCTGGCAGACCGACCGAAAGCCGGGTCAGGCATCCTACCTTCTGGAAGACGGCAGTCTGTTGCGCGCCGGCAAGGTCGACAACTTTTTTCAGTTTCCGTCAACGACCGGAAGTGGAGGCCAGATTCAGAAATACGACTGGGACGGAAATCTGATCTGGGATTTCGCCGCCAGTTCTGCGTACCGCATGAGCCATCACGATATTGAGCCTCTGCCAAACGGCAACGTGCTGTGCATCGTCTGGGAATCGTATCAGCGCACCGTTGCTGTCGACGCCGGCCGCAATCCGAATCGTTTGACGGGCGATGTACTTTGGCTGGAGGCCATCTTCGAGTTGAAACCAAAGGGGCTGAACGGAGCAGATGTTGTCTGGAAGTGGAGTCTTCTTAATCACGTTGTACAGGACTGGGACGAATCGAAGGAAAACTACGGCAATCCTGCGGACCATCCTGAACTCGTTGACATCAACTACATGCTGCGTCCTGTGCCTGACTGGGTGCATATGAACTCAATCGACTACAACGAAGAACTCGATCAGATCATGGTTGGGTCAAGAACGTTGAGTGAGTTCTGGATCATCGATCACAGCACGACCACGGAAGAGGCAAAAGGTCACACAGGAGGAAAACGCGGACGTGGAGGTGATTTGCTGTATCGCTGGGGCAATGCTCAAACGTACCGACGAGGCACCATCGATGATCGCAAACTGTTCAGCCAGCACGACGCTCACTGGATTCCAAAGGGACTACAGGGCGCTGGAAATGTGCTTCTGTTCAACAACGGCATGCAGAATTCTGATCAGGATTTTTCTTCGGCTGACGAAATCAAGTTGCCAGTGCTCGACAATGGAACCTACCACCGCAAGCCGGACGTGGCATTTGGTCCGGCAGAAATTGATTGGACCTATGAATACCCGGGTGAACTGTTTTCTCCTCGCATCTCGGGAGCTCAAAGGCTGCCAAACGGCAATACCCTGATTTGCTCGGGCACTCAGCACCTGTTGCTTGAAGTCACTCGAGACGCTGAAATTGTCTGGATGTACCGCAATCCAAAACGTTTTCACCATCCCCCACGCTCTGAGCAACCCCGGAATCGGAAGACGACAGCGCTTCCGGCTGACCTGCCGCAGGCGGAACTTGACGCGATGCGAATTCCCGGAGGAATACCTCTGGAAGACGGTGGGACGATGTTTCGAGCCATCAAGTATCCGCCGGATTTTCCAGCGTTTCGAAACAGAGACCTGTCACCAAAGTTGTGACGGACAGGATGATGAAAGCTGTCGGCCGTAATGTATCTCGAGAATCAAATCGCTGACTTCATGAACGGAGAATTGTTCGCCGTCGCTGGCGCGTCCACGGATCGACGCAAGTATGGCAATAAGGTACTGCGTTGCTACCAGCAGCACGGCCATACGGTGGTTCCGGTGAACCCCAACGCCGACATTGTTGAAGGCCTGCCTGCTGCTGCATCGCTTGGAGAAGTAGTACCCACTCCGCATGCGGTCTCCGTTATCACACCGCCGTCAGTCACCGAACAGGTTGTCGACGACGCGATTCGCCTAGGAGTGCAGCACATCTGGTTGCAGCCAGGAGCAGAAAGTAACGCTGCGATTGAGGCGTGTCAGTCCGCCGGCATTAATCTCATTCACAGCGGGCCCTGCATTCTGGTAGTACTCGGATACCGCGAGACGTAAATCCGAATCGCCGATGCCCGGGGATCTGAGTTCTGCAGGTTTAGTTACGCGGCCGAGGCGTACGGTTCCCGTTTCGAATGACGTAAAGAGATTCCGCCAATCGAGCGACCACGTCCGGATGCTGGCCGGCAATATCGTGCACCTCGCCGGGATCTGCCCGCAGATCAAATAATTGGAATGGTTTCTGAAAGGGCTTGCCTTTGGGAGCCTGACGGCCGCCGGAACCGTTTCCGGCGACAAGCTTCCATCGACCGTCACGAATTGCAAACATTCCCGCGGCTGAGTGATTGATGACCGGAACACCTCTGTCTGTGGTTGTACCTCGTAGCAGTGGCAGCAGCGAAATGCTGTCTTCCGCTTCGCTGTCGGAAAGGTTTGCCCTCACGACGGCTGCACACGTCGCATAAATGTCTGTCAGGCAGACGGTTGCACTATTCTTCGTGCCGGGCTTGATATGCCCGGGCCAGCGAACAAAAAAGGGAACACGGTGACCGGCCTCCCAGATGTCTGCCTTGGTCCCGCGGAAAGTACCGTTCGCCTGATGATTCTCTGGCCGAAATCCCTGGACAGTCACGTCATCCACATGGTCCTTCGGCTGATCATCATCGTAGCGATACATGTAAGAGCCATTGTCAGACGCATAAAAAACGAGTGTGTTGTCAGCTTCGCCCGAAGCATCAATAGCCTTCAGCACCTGACCCACCGTCCAGTCCACCTGAGCGACGAAGTCGCCGTATTCCTTCAGACCGGTTTTGCCTCGAAAACGCTTATGTGGCTGGGCCGGTTTGTGCGGGCCGGTCAATGGCATGTACAGAAAGTAGGGAGCATCCTTTTTCGATGCGCCAGCAATATAATTGACGGCCTCAGTTGTGAGTCTGTCCAGTACATCCGCAATCACGAAATCCGCAGCCCGCGGTCCCTGACGAACAAAATGTGGAAAGCTGACGGCCTGCTGCTGAATCGACGGTTCCATAGTGAATCGATCGTTTTTCACGTAAACATAAGGAGCCATATCCAGCGAGGCAGTGACGCCGAAGTAAGAATCGAAACCGTGATGAATCGGGCTGTCTTTGATGACACCGGAAAAATCAATACCCGGATCACCGTCCCATCTGCTCGTGTCTGCCTTGTCCGACTTCAGTGGAAGGTCCATTCCAAGATGCCACTTACCCACTGCGCCGGTGGTATAGCCGCTGGCATTCAGCATGCTCGCAATCGTGGAACGACCGGGCTGCAGCAAAGGCTTGCTGTAGCCTCCAAGAACGCCGCGTTTCAGTTCCGTGCGCCAGCAGTAACGTCCTGTAAGCAGACCATAACGAGTGGGCGTGCATACCGCGGACGGTGAATGTCCGTCGGTAAACGTCATGCCGTCGTTGGCCAGACTGTTCAGGTTCGGCGTTGGAATCTTCGACAACGGATTCAGTGCCTGCACATCGCCGGAACCCATGTCGTCCGCGAGAATCAGAACAATATTGGGGAGTCGGACGGTCTGCCCAAACACCTGATGCGACTGGGCCGGCAGAAAAACAGATAGCGTTGTGCACAGAAAAATGACGGTGGATGTTGCACGACGAAAACAGGGCGAGCTCGATATGCGGTGTAGTGACATTTGCTGATTTCGTACTGAGTAATCGGGACTGCCGAACATAACGACATCCCATGTTACCTCACGTCTGTACGAAAAACGAATCAGCGTACCACGCATGGCATCAACGTAGGGCAGTTGCATTCCGGGGTCAGCCAGCCCCCCGGGGCAGACATTTTCACCTTCAACAATACATCCCCGACAC
The DNA here is from genome assembly GCA_029247265.1 of Fuerstiella sp. Classification (GTDB taxonomy): domain Bacteria; phylum Planctomycetota; class Planctomycetia; order Planctomycetales; family Planctomycetaceae; genus Fuerstiella. The sequence continues at coordinate 30,900 of JAQWLN010000003.1, read as the reverse complement.
CTTCCCCCAGACAATCGCCTGCAACTTACACAGCGACGAAAAAAGGGACGGGCCGGAGATGTCACTCCCGCCCGTCCCTGAGTATCTTTCATTCGAAGAACTCCGTGTCAGAAATCTTCGTGTTTGGCTCTAGCTTCGTGTGAAGTTAATGCCTGCCGCATTATTGCCTGTCAGCTTAAAGTTGAAGGCGTTTCTGCCGCTGGTCGTCATGCTGCCAGCCAGTCGCTGGTTGTCTGTGCCACGAGTCAATGTCAGCGATCCATTACCAACCGCGTAACTTCCCTGAAACGTGCTGGCATTGCCGGCTTTGTTCGTCGCCGACCAGCTGAACGATCCATCGGCCTGCAGCACAAGCCGCACGTTTGCTCCGTTGCCGAGCGATGCAGTCCAGTTACCAACGTGAGCAGGCGTCTGAACCTGTGCTGGCTGAGGCGGAGCAAATCCACCAAGGGCCTGCAGAGCTGAGGTCTGAGCATTCGCAGGTGCCTGTGACTGTTGCGCGGGTGCCTGCTGTTGAGGGGCAGCCTGCTGCTGTACCGGAGCAATCGGTTGTTGCACGGGAATCTGCTGTTGCTGAGGCGCGAGTTGTTGCTGGACCACTGGTTGCGGCTGAACGAACTGCTGCTGAACCGGCTGCACAGGCTGAATAGGCCTGACAGCATAAATCGGCTGTGGCTGTGCGTACCCGTAACTCGGTGACGCATAGCCATAATTGTGGTGATGACGGTGATAGTTGTGTGACGAATATCCGCGAGAGTAGCCACGCGATCCGTGACAGCCAGCTTCTGTCGTGCTGATGCCGACGATCGCTGAACTGAAGGTGATTGCAGCAACCAGCAGTGTGTTTCGTGAGCGTGTCATAATTCCGTGCCTTTCGAGTTTTCGAAGAATTTGTTGTGTTGTTTCAGGTACAAATCCTTCAGCGGGAACTCGCGAACGATGTTACGGCCTTTCCGGAAAATATGTCTCAGATCTCTGTACCGGCCTCAATGACGTTAAAAATCACTGACATCGCAGAGCGATGGCGGCTCAGTCTGGAACGGCCCAAACACCGGTATTCCGTTCGCCCACTGCCGTAAACCCGGTTCTCCGATTTACCACCATATCGCCTTCCAAACATCTGATGTCCAGCTTGGGCCGCTACCGAGGCACAGAATTGCAGTTCACCCGGAACTTCATGGGATCTTGTGGTACTATCTGAGTCCTGCCTGATAATCCCGCGATTGGATCGGAATCGTCTCCGGGTTAACCGTACAGCATGACACGCCGCGTTGGCTCACCCCTGAAGATTATTGCCTTGGTGCTTGTTCACCTGGGATATGGTTGCGTTGTGCACGGACAGACCGAACAACGGTCCGACGACGTGGAATTCTTTGAAGCACGCATTCGCCCTGCATTGGTGCGATACTGCTACGAATGTCATTCATCAGCGTCGGCAGAGGCCAAAGGCGGCTTGCTGCTCGACTTTCGCGACGGTCCGCGAAACGGAGGTGAATCCGGCGCGGCCGTTGTACCTGGCAATCCACAGGACAGCCTGCTGATCGAAGCTTTGAAGTTTGGTTCTTTCGAAATGCCGCCGTCCGGAAGACTGCCAGATGGTGTGATCGCCGACTTCGAGACTTGGATTCGCAATGGCGCCGTCGACCCGCGTGTGAACGCTCCGTCGGCAGCAGAATCCGCAGAAGAGTCCTGGAAATCACAGCTGACAGAACGCAGTCGATGGTGGAGCCTGCAGCCGCCACGCAAAATCACTCCGCCCGCCATTAAAACAGGTGGCAGACCTGCAGTGGCGGTCGATCGGTTTGTCTGGTCGGCGCTCAAACAGGCAGGCCTGACTTCAGCGAAACCGGCGAATGCCCGTGTCCTGTTGCGCCGGCTCTCATTCGTCCTGACCGGGTTGCCGCCAACGCCTGACCAGGTCGAGACATTCCCTCGCGCCTTTACGATGGATGCAGACCTCGCCATCGCAGGACTCGTGGATGCGTTGCTCGATTCACCGCACTTTGGCGAACGCTTTGCCCGGCACTGGATGGACGTGATTCGCTACACAGATACCTACGGTTATGAATGGGACATACCGGCAAAGGGGTCGTGGGAATATCGTGACTATCTGATTCGAGCATTCAACAACGACGTCGGTTTCGACCAATTGATCCGCGAGCAGATCGCCGGCGACCTGCTGACCAATCCACGGATCGACGCTGTCGAGGGGATTAACGAAAGTATGATCGGGCCGATGTTTTACCATCTGGGAGAACATCGTCACGGCAGCAGCCTGGCATTTAATGGCATTCACCAGGAGATGATCAACAATAAGATTGACGCTTTCTCAAAGGCCTTTCTGGGCATGACGGTTGCCTGTGCACGGTGCCACGATCACAAGCTGGATGCGATATCTCAGGCCGATTACTACGCGCTCGCGGGCATGTTCATGACTCCGCGGTGGACGGCACGACCGATCGATGTGCCAGGTAAGTACGACGCAGAGGCTACCGAGCTTAAGCAGCTGCGTGAACAGATTCGCACGCGACTTGCTGGTTTGTGGACGTCCGGCAGTGGTCCGTTGACATCAGAAGCATCGTTGCAGGCATGGGCGCGCGACAATCGCTCATCGATGGATGCCACGACAATTGAGGACGTCGCGTGGCCCATCAGGCAGATTTATGATGAATCTTACACCGGCGAAGTCTGGCGGAAGCTTGCGGATCAGTGGCGCGCGGAACGCGAAGCTCGCCGGAATGCAAACGCAGCAGCCTTCACTGAGTTGACTGACTTTTCGGAACCTGTGTTTCCGGACGCGTGGGTTGCCGAAGGCGAAGGACTGCGACATGGACATGTGGCAGACGGCACACCATTGGTCAGCCTTGATGGCGAGACGCTGATTTCGAGTTTTCTGATGCGTGGTTTTCACACTCATGCGCTCTCATCCAAACTTCCCGGTGCACTGCGTCTTCCGGCACCGGAGCATTTTCCGAGTTCAATTGTGAGTCTGCGTCTTGAAGGCGGAGAGTGGGCTGGGCGGCGTGCTATTCCGCAGAATGCATTTCTGAATGAAGGGCCCGTGTTTTTTGATCCGTCTGCTGCACCAGCATGGACGCCCGTTGCCGCTACGGCATTGACGAACGGTGTCACCCGAGTACTGACAGAGATTACGACAGCGTCGCTCAATGCGAACTTCCCGCCACGTACTGGTGTTGCCAGGGCTGGCAGTACTATGCTTCCGGACAAGGATGAGGGCCAGAATAAACGCAGTTGGTTCAGTGTGACCGGCATTGTGGCGCACGATGCGGCTGGCACCCCCAGGGATACGCTGAATGCGTTTGCGACGCTGTATGACGACAACGACGCAGCGGAATTAACACCGCCGGTCAGCGCCGACGAAGCATGGCGGCAACTGCGCAACTGGCTGACGGGAACAGTCAGTCGCTGGGCGGACGGCTTGACGCAGCCCGGTGACGTAAGAATACTGAACTGGCTGCTCGCGGAAGGTCTGTTGCAGAACGACTCAAAGACGGCTCCGCAGATTGCCGCATTGGTCAGTCGCTATCGCGAAGTCGAATCAGGAATCGCCTTTGCTCGCAGCGCCAACAGCATGGACGAACGAAAAATTGAACCCGTCGACTATCGAATCAATGTGCGCGGCAACGTTGATGAAGAGGGAGCTGTGGTTCGCCGCAACTTTCTGGAAATATTCGCCGGCAAACATGCGGTCGGTAGCGCATCCGACAGTGGACGTGCGGAACTGGCACGATATCTCAGCAGTGACGCGAATCCTCAGACAGCGCGTGTATTCGTCAATCGCGTGTGGCAATGGGTCTTTGGTACAGGCATCGTGGCTACGCCCAACGACTTCGGAAAACTGGGTGATCGGCCATCGCATGCCGAACTGCTGGACTGGCTGGCAATACGGTTCATGGCAGAAGGCTGGTCCACAAAGAAACTGGTCCGGCAGCTTGTACTCAGTCAAACCTTCCGACAGTCTGGCAGGGTGAGCGCTGCGGGCTCTGAGCGCGACCCCGAGAATCGACTGCTCCATCACTACCCAACCCGCCGTCTTGAAGCGGAAGCCATCCGAGACAGCCTGCTGACCGTTTCAGGCCGACTTGATCCGCGTCTGTATGGTCCACCCATCAATCCCCCGAGGCCATCAGAAGATGCGGCGAAGCGGCTGTTTTCCGGGCCACTGGATTCGCACGGTCGGCGGTCACTTTACATCGAGATGTCGATCATGGAACCACCCAGGTTCCTGGCTGGCTTCAATCTGCCCGATCTGAAGCTGCCCACCGGTAGTCGTGACGTGACGAATGTCCCGGCCCAGGCGCTGATCATGTTGAACAATCCGCTGGTGGTTCAGCTGGCCGACCAGTGGGCAACACAGTTAATCGAAGATGGCAGCGTTGCGATTGAACAACGTGTCAGGCGCATGTTTCTGCACGCACTGGGACGTCCTCCGAGCAACCACGAGGTCAAACGCTGGGCCGCAGCCGTATCGGACTTTGCACAATCAAATGACCTGATCACCGACAAAGCGGCGTGGTCGGAGCTGGCCCATGCGTTGTTCAATACGAAAGAGTTTATCTACTACCGATAATCTGAGGAATGGCACCAGCCGGATCCGACGGTCTGTTTAAGCCACCGATCGCAAAGCATTCGCCCCCTCACTGCAGTCCATTGCCTGAATAACCACGAAACGAAAAATCGACATTCGAAAGACTTACGCGTTTCATGAACACATCACGAACACAGTGCGGATGTCCGGGGCAGATTGCCGGTGACTTCTCGCGCCGCAGTTTCCTGAAGAATTCGTCAGCGGGGTTTGGCTGGTTGGCGCTTGGTGGACTGCTGGCTGATCGAGCAATTGCAGATGGACACGAAATGGCATTGGCGCATTCTGCTGCCCGAGCAAAGAACGTTATTCTCTGCTTTATGGACGGTGGGCCAAGTCATGTGGACACCTTTGATCCCAAGCCGGAACTGACGACACGCGAAGGACAGCCGATTGGCGCCGCTGCGGTGTCCAAACGTTCGCAGTCTTCGGCTGAACGTGTTTGGCTGCGATGCCCGTGGAAATTCAAACAACGTGGTGAGAGCGGATTGTGGGTCAGTGACCTGTTTCCACACATCGCCGGAGTCGCCGATGACATTTGTGTTGTACGGTCAATGCTGGGCGAACTACCACTGCATGGGCAGCAGGCGCTGCTGATGCATACCGGGCGAATTACCGGTCAGGCTCCCAGTTTCGGAGCCTGGGTCTCGTATGGCCTGGGAAGTGAAAACCAGAACCTGCCGGCGTATGTGCTGCTCAACAACGACTGGGTGCCGAATGGCGGGCTGGAGAACTTTGGCAGCTCATTCCTGCCGGCGCTACATCAGGCAACAGCGTTGCGTCCATCGGGTGTTCCGGTAGACAACATCGTTCCGTCTGACCCACCCGGTCTGCAGCAACGCAAGCTGACATTGCTGGCCGAACAGGATCGGGACTTCGCCGGTCAGTCTGCCGACTCAAGAGCAATCGAAGGGGCGATCGCAGGTTACGAAACTGCGTTCCGCATGCAGAGCACCGTTCCTGAGATTTCTGACATCAGCCAGGAACCAGCACACATTCGCCAACTGTACGGCGTTGACTCCAGCGACGAACACCAGCGTCTGTATGCGACCCAGGCACTTCGAGCAAGACGGTTGGTCGAATCCGGAGTACGGTTCGTCGAAATCACCTGCCCCAGCTTCGATGGCAATAATTCCCCCTGGGACCAGCACGGACTGCTGAAGCAGAATCACGAAAAGAATGCTCGCGTCACAGAACAGTCGGTCGCCGCATTGATCATCGATCTGAAACAGCGAGGACTGCTGGACGAGACAATTGTCGTGTGGGCCGGCGAAATGGGACGCACACCCCACACGCCAAGAGTTACTCCTGACTGCGGCCGGGATCATCACGTCAATGGCTATTCGATCTTCATGGCCGGCGGAGGCTTCAAACAAGGATTCGCATTCGGCGAAACGGACGACTTCGGGAACTCCGTCATCCAGGACCAGGTCGGCATTCACGACATCCATGCAACGATTCTGAATCAATTGGGGATCAATCACGAACAGCTTGTCTTCCGGCATGGTGGCCGTGACCAGCGACTGACCGACGTTCATGGTCATGTGATGCATGAAATTCTGGCCTGATACCGGACGACACTCAGATCGATTGGCGTCTTCCCTGAGAACTTTTCACGGTACTGCACCGAAATGCTGAAGACAGAATATTGTTTCACCATGCATCTTCATAAAGATGCATTCCAGCGGCGCGGGCCCGTTCGCCCCCTGTGGTCCGGACGGGCAAGTATCGAATCACCTTTCTATGAACGATTGATGCGACAAATAGAAATTTCTGTAAGCAATGATGTATTGGTGTCGACACCAATACATAGCGGCCACCCAGGCGTACGGAGTCCAGGCAACGCGAGGGCAGCGTTGCCCATCAGAGTGAGCACCGATAATGAAATATGCGTTTCAATGGCCGGTCGTTCACCGATCCCTCATTCTGGCAGCCATTGTCGGCAGCCTGCTGATTGCCATTAACCACGGTTCGTGCGTTGCCAGCGGACACTTCAGTTCCTCATGCATGGTGCAATCAGGACTGACGTTTTTCGTACCGTATTTTGTGTCGACGATTTCAAGCGTGCTGGCGATGTCCGGCGAAAGGCAGTCGCAGCGCGACGAATCCCAGCAAGACATGTCGTAACCGGCTCAGCAACCTGTTATGAAGCTACAATGTGGTTTGACCGCCATGCGATACTGTTTAATGGACGCGGTGGAGTTTTGAAAAACACAAAGGGATCGACAGAGGTTTGGTTCGTCTACATTCTCCGATGCGCGGATGGCTCCCTCTACACAGGGATCACCAAAGACATGGAGGCCCGAATTAAACGACATAATGCCGGGACCGCGTCGCGCTACACGCGAAGCCGCCTGCCCGTCGAGGTGGAATATCACGAGCAGCAGCCAAGTCACAGCATGGCGCTGAAACGCGAGTTGGCAATCAAGGCCCTGTCACGGAAGCTGAAAGAAGAGCTTCTGCGTTCAAGTCAAAATGGTTGTGATACCGGTTTCCCGGACTGATCGCTGTCAGGCGGACCGCTTATCATTCGGCACTTCGCAACTGCAGCGGTCGCATGCCTCACACGTCAAGGCCTCCGAGTCTTCCTGGATTGCAGCCAGAAACGCGGTCCAGCGCTGCCGGATCGCTGAGAATCCATAGAAACTCGACATTATTGGGCAGAGATTTGACCTCGGGCACCGGTCGCCGTATGCTACTCAGCTTGATGTCGTCTGTAGTGTGGTTTTCATTGACGTCATCAACTGCCTTCCTGACTACCCCACCCCCAGCTGCTGTCGGACGTGTTCTGCGGCAGTCCACCTTTCTGTTTATTCTCTGACCGCCCCGTTACGATCCCGGGGTAGGTTGGACAGGAGCCACCTCGTTGCGATGCATTTACCTTCGATCATTACCCTTCTGTTGATGCCGACGGTTTGTCTGGCGGGCGATCAGTACGTTTCGCTCAACGAAGGCGCCCTCGCGCCCCAGTTTGAAGCAAATGACGACCGAGGGCAGCTTTGGCGATCGACTGACCACGTCGGGAAATCGATGCTGGTTGTGTATTTTTACCCGGCGGACATGACAGTTGGTTGCACAGCTCAGGCGTGCGGGTTTCGCGATCAAATTGAGGAACTAAAACAGGCCGGTGCCGCAGTTGTCGGTGTTAGCGGAGACTCGTCTGGCAATCACAAGCTCTTCAAGAAAGCCCATGCACTGAATTTTCCATTGCTTGCCGACGAAGATGGCAAGGTGGCTCACGCTTTTGGTGTTCCCGTGCGTGGTGGTGGCAGGATTACTCGACTCATTCAGGGTAAGCAGCAAAAGCTGGTCCGAGGCGTGACTGCTCAACGCTGGACGTTTGTGATCGATCGGACGGGGCGCATTGTGCATCGCAGGACGAATGTCAAAGCTCCTGCGGACGGAAAGTCCGTGCTGAAATTCGTTAGACAACTGACTGCCTCCACACAATAATCGCGTGTGATGATTACGACATGGCTGTATACGACCATTGCAGTAACTGGATGGTTGGTTCGACAATCTGTACCAATCGCATTTCAAAAAAAGGAGTTTCGAACAATGCGTACGATTTTGACTCATGGCATCTTAACGGGTGCTCTGCTGACCTGCGGCGTTACCAATGCCGCTGACGTTGAGTCCGGACTTCAGGTAGGGGCCTATCCAGGTGCATTCTACGTGGCCGACGTGACAGGACCGTCTGCGGGAGAAAAACTGTGTTACCGCTGCCGCTACGGTGCTCAGCCAGTGGTCAGTATTTTCGCTCGTAAGCTGGATGACAACGTCACAAAATTAATTAAGGAGCTGGACGCGGTCGTAGGAAAGAATCGTGACAGCCGAATGGCAGCATTTGTCGTACTGCTGACGGATGATCAGATCGCGGCTCAGGCGAAACTTAAGAAAGCGGCCAACACTCACGGCATCAAGCACACTCCCCTGACCGTCTTCGAAAACTCAGATGGGCCCGGTAAGTATCACATTGCCAGGGACGCAGACATCACTGTCATGATGTGGGTGGAATCTGATGTAAAGGTTAATCACGCCTATAGTGTCGGCAGCCTGAACGGTGAGGCAATCGCAAAGATTGTCGGAGACACCAGTAAGATCCTGAACTAACTGGCGACAGCACTTCGATTCGGAGCCCCGGGTTTGGGGAAGCCCCGCCGGCACAGCGAACAACAGCAGAAGACGGTGCCTGCCCGGAGTCACCGTTTTTTGCTGCGCATGTGGCACCCTGCCGCCTGTTCGGTTGCAACCATCGGCAGATTCTGCAGGTCATCATATAGCGACCGTTTTTGCTGCGATTCGTGTTCGTGAAGCGAGTTAGTGCAGATTGCTCTCGCCACAGAATGTCTGATAATGTTCTGGCTCGTGTTGGTTGTCGGAAAGCCCAATGTGGAGTGCTGTACAATGCTGAGTTCTCGACTGTTGCCATTTCTGCTTGTGGTTGGACTCTGTTCATCTGCAGTTGGTCAGGGGCTTCGAGTCTCCACCGTTGTCTACGATGCCGGCCAGTTGACGCCAGCTGGTCAGGAGCCGGTTCTGGCCAGCAGTTTTTCTCTGTTTCATAACGGCCGCATTTACGACTATGTAGAAGCTGCTGGTGAAGTCGTCATCTATGATCCGACGGGGAAGAGATTTACCGTCATTAATGCGCAACGCGGAGTCAGTACGACAATTCTGTTTAATGAACTACAGAACATGCTGAGGGAACGCGGGCCGAAAATTAAGGAATACATCCGTGAACTGACTGCGAAGCAGGCGCCGGAAGCTGAGCGAGCCGCGAGAATACTTGAATTTCAGTTGAACCCTGACTTTGAAAGCAGCTTTGATTCACGGACTGGCCTGCTGTCACTACAGGCTTTATCGTGGAAGTACTCGGTCAGCACTCGGGAATGGGAAGACGTGGAGCAGTTGAAGCGGTATCTGACGTACACCGATTGGACGGCTCGCCTGAACTACCTCTTACACCCATCCAGCATGTTTCCTGAGCCACGACTTGCATTGAATGCACGACTGCGAAAACTGAAGAATCGAATACCAGTTCTTGTGCAGCTCGATCTGCGGCCGGATGAGCGACTTATATTGCGAGCGGAGCATCAGTTCGTCCGTAATCTGACGGACCGCGATCGCGGTCTGATTAACAGCTGGGACGCGATGGTCGTTGACGGTACGCTCAAGAAGATACCATTTCGGAGCTATCAGGAAGAAATGCTGCTGTCACTGCGGCGTTGATCAGGTCAGTCCCTGCGAGAATTTGTTGGGCCGGTCACCCGAAACCGACTGCTTCTCTTCCCGTGTGGCCCGCCAGCTATCGTTGGATTCAGAGTCTTGCGGAACACCTATTCCCGAAGGACCAAATAGCTGGGGCGCAGCGCTGGTTGACGATCCGTTACGTCGTTAAACTACGACTCTTCGCGGTCCGGAAAATTTGTCCAGTGGAAGTGATAGCAGTATGAGTTTCGAAGGGAAAAATGCTCTTGTGACCGGCTCCTCCAAGGGAATCGGAGCGGGAGTAGCGATCGAACTTGCTCGGCAGGGAGCAAACGTCACGATCAATTGCCACGCCAGTAAAGATCAGGCCGAACAGGTTGCGAAACAGATCCGCAGCCTTGGTCGAAAGGCCCTGGTCGTCGCAGCGGATGTTTCAGATCAGGCTGCCGTTGAAGATATGGTGGCACGAACAGTGTCGGAATTTGGTTCTCTAGACGTGTTCGTCAGCAATGCCGTTTACAGTGATCGGCAACTAATGGTGGAGGCCGATATTGAAGGATTCAAACGCACCATCGATGTGAGCATGTGGGGAGCATTTTTCGGGGTCCGTGCAGCGTCGCAGCAGATGGTCAGACAGGGGAACGGAGGAGCGATCACTGTGATCAGTTCGCCGCATGCTGTCATTCCGATTCCCACGGCGATGGCTTACAACATGGCGAAAGCTGCCATCGACCATATGGCTCGAACGGCTGCGATCGAACTTGTGAAACACGGTATTCGGGTGAACATCTTCCACCCCGGCTGGATCGACACGCCCGGCGAACGCAAGTTTTTCTCAGAGGATGAGCTGAGCCAGGGGGCCCAGACCCTGCCGATGAAACGTATGGGAACCCCCGAGGAAATGGCCAAAGGCGTCTGCTTTACTCTCAGCGACGACGCGGCCTACATGACCGGCAGCACTATGACCATGGACGGCGGTGTCGGTCTGCCATGGTGGTCCAATCGCGAAGAAGGCAAACAATAGCGGCACGGGGCTGCTGATCCTGTCCGTGACAGTTCCGTTCGGCCAGCGCGGAAGGGACGTTTCCGCGGTTTACTATGAAAGCACCGGGCAGCTGTCACGGCACGCTCCCGGTCTCCAGCGTTTCACGCTGTCTTGTGTCCTCCAAGAACGTTTTTCGATAGCAGTTTCGACACGCCTACGAGCCGGTATGGTTAACGACAAGACGTTGACGGCTCTAGTTCCCGAACGCTTTGCTGTTGTTGCCGGTGGAAGATGTGGTTGACTGTGTGCCACCGGAATATTTTTGCGAAATGACAGCAGAACTTTGACTCTGGCGGAAGCTTGAGTTGACCGAATCACTGTGCGAACCGTTTGGTAGTTTGCCCGGGAAACTGCTGCGGCTTTCCGGTGTCCATTTAACCTGTTTTCGGCTGTAGCCAATATGTTCCAGAAAGGTTGACAAACCGATCTCGTAGATGCCCAGGTTTTCAGCCTGATTGCGCAGTTTCTGAGTGTTGTCTCGGATACGTTTGTAGATCTGTTCCAATTCCTGATTCTCTGTATCATCGCCAAGATCTGCGATGATCAGATAGCGGGTCCGAGAAGAGATCCGGCGTGGTGCGTCGTTGGAATCAACAGGGTTGCCCTTGCCGTCGGTGAAGTCACCCTCATCACCAACCTGAACCGAAATCCGTCCACCGGCCGCTGTGACCAGCCGCCGAAACTGACTACGGTCGAGCCCGTCCAGAGCGATGCGCCCTGCCACAGCTATTTCCAGAGATTGACCTGTCTGGAATATCGGAGAATAGATGGGGTCATCTCCCGCAATCGGACGACCCAGGTCCTGCTTTACAATTCTCGCTTCTGCACGATGGTCGGCCAGAATGTCGACGACTTCAATCTTGCCCTTGATGTCACTCGTATTGTTACGGCCAACACCGGAATTGCCTGGCGTGTATACTGAAAATGTGACGCCCTCTCTCAGGCCATCAGCTCGACCCAGGTCGATGTAGCAAAGTCCACGGTTGTGGTCGACGGAGTGAATATGAGCGTCGGCTGTGGAAAATGTTGGATCATCCTTCTGTCGCAGACGGGATCGTAAGTCGACGATCGCAGTCCGCTTGTCGTTGTTGTCGTCCACAAGATCTTCGATCTGACGATTCGTTGACACTCTGAGTGCAGCGAGTTCGTCTTCCAGTCGAACGGTGGTTCCACGCAATGTGTCGACCTGTTCTCCCAGTTGAGCCAATTCTTCGTTGTGGATCGCTTCCTGCTCGATCCGTTTTTCCTCGGCCTTCGCAAGTGCGGCCTTGTGTTTCTCAATTTCCTCATCCTTGCTCTGGGTCAGCTGGCCGTTTTCCGTACGCTTCAAACCCAGCTGTCTCATGCGATCTGTTGCTGTGAATGAGTTCTTATTGTTTTCTGCTGACTCTTTCTGCAACGCCCCGATCAGATTTGGCAGCGCAGCTGTGCCGTCACCGGCAAGTTCATTAAGAATCTGCTGTGTGCGGCCATTGGCGGTGTCCTCATCTGTATCACCAGCACCTGGTTCAGTATTCTCTCCGACGCCAATCAGCCCCTTCAGAAGTCGGATTTCCTCAAGTGCGTCACGAACGGTTCCATTCAGATCCTGCTCTTTCTGAGTTGCATCGGCCAGAGACTTGTACACGAGCTGATTGTCTGACCATGTCATGTACCAAAACACGGCGAACATGATGGACAGCACAATAAAAATTGCCATCCCGATGACCGGTCCATTATTCTTCTGAGCCATTTTGGTACTTCCGAGGTTTGACGTGGTCGGTGATCGTGACGTTGGACCGCAGCACTTTCAGCACACGGAAAACGATCTCCGGAGTCTCCACGATACGTTATTGTTTAAACTTGGCAAATCAGAAAACAACAACCCGTTTGCCCCTGTACGGGACAGAGGTGTGGCCGTTGGGTTGCCGAAATAATCTAAGTGTTGAAGGCATAAGATGTTCGAGCAAGTCAGCAGCGCTTTGAAATTTTCCAAAACACGGCGAATAGCGCGACTTTGCCGAATATATATAGTTACTGTCGCGGATGACAGAGTCAAGAAATTATGGAAGGGGCTGTGATGATGTTCCACAATAGGCTGTTGCCCCCCAAAAAACGGGATAGGGCCAGCGCTGGTGCGGGTCCCCACGTGCAACATCGGCACCCTGAGATCAGGGATTCAGCCAGGCGGCAAATCGGCAGCATTTGCCGGTCAGGCCGAACTTGCCGACTTGCCGGGACCGCAACGTTAGCAACAGCTGTACCGGTGCTGACGCTTTTCCGTGTCCGGCAGACGAACACGTCTTCCCGGTGAACTGTCGACTGCAATCCGGGAAGTGCAGTATCCGCGAACTGCAGGACGCCGTCATCAGTGTGTTCTGTACTGGCGTTTCAGGAATTCAGGGATGACACAGTCCGACCTTGTCGCACTATGTATCAGGTCAGTCTCTACAGCCACGTCTGCAACGTCTGCATGTCCTCGCGAATGGCTTTCCAATGAGTCGGGACCAATGAGACATCTCGGTGGTCGAGGTATTCCTCGTGAAGCGAAATTGGTCCGGTATATCCGGACTTTGCCAGCATCGAAAAGAACGCCGGATCGATGCGTCCCTGTCCCAGTGGTACGTTGCCCGGTTTTCGTTCGTGCCACACAAAATCCTTAACATAGACGACCTGAATGTGAGGCCTGATCAGTTGGAACGTCACCGGCCAACTCATGCCGCCTTCGGCAGTGGCGTGGCGAATGTCGTAGGCCACCCCCACATGGGTCGGGTCGATTCCGTCTAGTCCTCTGTGAAGATCCCAGAGTGAAGCTCCGAAATAGTTGCGACCAGCATGGTTCTGGTACACCGCCGTGATCCCGATTTCTCTGTTCATTGCCGCAAGATCGATCAGCTTCTTTTTCCATTCCGTAATCTGCCCGGGGATGGGGCGTGATTCGTCGTACTTGAAATACTTCATGCGGTAGTGACGAATTCCCAGACCGGCCGCCGTTCGCAGAATGGTTTCGGTGAGCGGATCTGCAGGGTCGTTGATGCTGGATGTCATCACCGTCATTTTCAGGTTTCGCTTGCGGAGTGCCTCCATCATTTTGGGCAGCTCTGCCGGCACGGCTGCAGGTTCGATGTGTCCACCGTCTCGAATGGGCGCTTCAATCCCGTCAAAACCCAGCTCGGCTGTCTGCTCTGCCAGTTCGTCGTACGACAACGTCTGAAAAGGTTTCGTAAACACGCAGATTTCGTACTTGTTCTGTGACTTGTTTGCGCGACCCCATGCGGGTGACGTCAACGCAGCCAGTGCACCGGCCGCTCCTGAGGCCACGAACGTACGGCGATTGACAGGATTTACCATAAGACAGATTCCCGAGCTGCGAGGAAAATTCGACTTCACCATAAGAAGGATATGGAGAAAAGCATCTTATCGTCGCACGTCGAAACATGCAGCTGACGATGTGATGGCTGTGGAAACGGGGTGCAGTGAGGGATTGTGGTATTGGCTTGGTGTGGGGCTGGCGGCTGGACTGAGCTTGCGAAGGAAGCGGGGGGGTTCACTCGTCCCTCGCTCGAACCACCGGCCACCCTCGCGATTTCACAACATTTCGTGACTGCACCCTCGGAACCGTTCGGCTCAGGGGCATCAGCATATGGCAGATTCTGCGCGCATATATGCGGGAAACGTCTCTTCGGAGGGTGAAGCGGTTCCGCCTTATCCTGGACCGGCCATGTGGACGGAAGTGGAAGCGTACGGCCCTGTTCGAGCAAGTGGAAGAAACGTTTAGAGTATCAGTCACGGATCAAAATGACCACGTGTCCTGCGGACGAAGAAACGCAATTCGCCCGATCTGTCTGGAAAGCCACTGCTTATCCTCCAGTCACTTCGCCGCGTGGCTGTTGTTGCCTAGAGGCATCACTTGATGCTGTTGAGCACCGATATGATCTCTCGTTTCTGCGGCTGGACCATTAGTTTCGCTGGTTGAACAGAAAATCGTACGATTGGCACTTCGTTTGTAAACAAGAGTCCTTACACGAATTGACATTTGCTTCCTGTAGTCGTCATATCGACACCGCGAGCACCTGAGCATGTGAGGTTTCTCATGGAGTCATCTGAGTTTCTGGTTATGTGCAGCGGACCGCCTGGCTTTCTTCGGAATGTGGGCGCTCAACTGGCCGGCAAGTGTCGTCTTTTGGAATGTTATTCACTGACTGAAGCGGCGCAGATGGTGCAACTGCACTGTCCGAGTGTCGTGCTGATTGACCTGCGTCAGGGTGTTCCTCAGCTGTTCGATCGTTCGTGGGCGATGGCTCACAATTCGCAAACCACGTTTCTGGTGGTTGTTACGAATATCAGTGAACTGCATCAGTCGCACATTCCGTCAGAGATCGCAGACCGGGTTGTCCATGCATCGGTTGATGCCGCCACGGGAGACCTGTCTCAAGTCGTTCTGGCAACCGAAGAGTTGCTGCCGGGCGAGGGACGAAACATCACCGTCGCCGTACACGATGAAAATTCCGCCGTCGACATGCTGACGGAACGTGACGCAGGAGCAATTTTCAGTCCGGCCTCTGTTCAAAGTCCGATCGGCATGACCGAACGTACCAATGTGTCAACAGGGTCTTCGACTCATAATCGAATTGCAGACATCCCGATGAACGGCGACTCTTCCGTCAGCAGCCAGTCGAACATTGCAGATCGATACCGCACTCGCACGCCGGGCCTGAGACAAATGCTCGAGCGACTGGACGTCGCCGCCAAACACGATGTCACGATGCTGTTGATTGGCGAGACCGGCGTCGGCAAAACGCACCTCGCAAAGCTGATTCACGAAAGTTCACAACGGCGAGAGGAACCGCTACTGACTGTCCCATGTGGTGCTCTGCCCGGCGATCTGATCGAGAGCGAACTTTTTGGCCACGTCAAAGGAGCATTCACAAGTGCTCACGCAGGTAAAGACGGAAAGTTTCTGGCAGCCGGTCGAGGCACGATCTTGCTGGACGAAATAGATGTGCTGACGCCAGAGCAGCAGGTCAAGCTGCTGCGGGTCATCGAAAAAGGTCTCTTTGAACCTGTCGGTTCCAACGAAACGCTGAAAGTTGAAGCCCGTATTATTGCTGCCAGCAATCTCGAATTGCAGCCACTTGTGGAACAGGGGCGCTTTCGGCCAGACCTGTATTATCGGCTGAATACGCTGAGCTTCAAAATTCCGCCACTCAGAAAGAGGCTGCCGGATATTGAACCGCTGGCTCGCTATTTCGTGCATCTTCATGCTCAAAAGCATGGGATCGATGTCGTCGAAATCTGTGACCAGTTCATTAACTGCCTTGTCAGGTACCCATGGCCTGGCAACGTCCGCGAAATGGGAAATGCCATTCGAAGTGCCGTAATCTGCAGTAGCGGCGGCAAACTGACGGTGGACACGTTGCCGCCAAACATTGTTGAAGGTGCGGCTGGACCGGGAAACGATGCGTCCGTCGCGTCATTCTTTGGCGGCAAACGAGGAGCCTCTCTCGGCAACAGAATTGAACTGACGGAAAAAGACATCATCGAACAGGCCCTGCTGAACAACAGCTTCAGCCGTACGAAGACTGCCAAGCAACTCGGCATCAGCCGAGTAACGTTGTACAACAAGATGAAGAAGTACGACATGATGCCCAAGAGCTGATCAGATTCGTGACCGATGTTTGCAGCTTTGAGTCGCACAGCCGGCTCAGCCGAAAAAACAATCGCGACGAATTCTCTCCCTGACTTCGTACGCCGGCAAACTCATCGAAGTTCATCAATACGCGCTGCCTGCGACGACGGCTGGATCTGAATGCCCGGATCCATCCCGGGCCCTGCAATTTATCAAAGATGCCCCGGAAAACAGCTGGCCAAAAATGTGGACTGTCCTGCGATTTCAGCGGCCCAGCACTTTCGAGCGTGTTTGTGGCCCACGCGGCAGAGCTGCTGGCCCGCTCTCTGCCGTGCGTCTCTCGACAGATCAGCAGGAAGCCCGATCGGCAAATACGTCATCAGCCGTCGCCGAAGTTCTGCGCGCGAAATTCAGAAAGTGGATAAGCCGATACGGGAAGGGTGTCAGCAACTTCCACCAATTCCTGAAGTCGCTGCCAGCCTCGCGTTATTAGAGTTTCCTGCTTCGTTACGAAGGACGCATCCATGGCACTTTTACTGAACGGTCCTTCAACGCCCACCGTTTCGAAGTCTCGGTCGACGATGAATTGAGCCACCACAGCATTACACCGAATATGACGCTCCGCACTGGCCAGAAGTTCACGCGAGTCAATCTGGCCGGTGACGTATCTGAGGTACAGGTCGCTGTCGCCGATTGACGTCACTTCTTCACCGCAAAGCTCACACAGGTATCCCTGATCACACTTCGCCATCAGACACAGTTTCTATTATGGTCGTTAACCGCCCGAACACTTGACGACAGTCGCGACCTGACTGGAGCCTCTTCGATGTTCGATCCTGGAGATTAAGGATAAGGATAAGGATTGCTGTTAAACTTCAACGGCCCCTGAACTCACGTTCCGGATTCCGTTTGTGGCCTCAAAACCTGGTTAGTCCGCCACTGGCAGCCGGATACTGGTCCCCTGAATAGATGACAGTTGACCAATTTCCTTGTCGGCCGCCCGCAGATTTCCTTCGGTGGTCCGATGAGTCATAATCACCAAGCGTGCCGAACCGTTCCGAGCTGCGCTGTCATCCGATGTTTCCTCCTGGTGAACAGACGAAATACTGATGCCGTTCCTGCCAAGCACATCCGCGACGTCTGCCAGCACATGTGGTCTGTCGTCCACCGTAAAACGCAGATAGCAGCGTCGACTGAGTTCACCAGGTGGCTGTACGGTTCGGTCCGGTTGTGCCAGTGTCCGAAGCACGGACTCAAACGTCACTGCCGTTCTTCCAGTGGCGTAGTCGATAATGTCGGCCACGACCGCAGACGCTGTCGGTAACTGACCTGCTCCAGCTCCGGAGAATCTTGTCATTCCCACAGCATCACCTCGGACAGCCACGATATTGTCAGCCCCATCTGTTTTCGCAATTTCTCGGTCTGCGCGAATCAACGTTGGCTGTACTGACATTTCAAGCTGGTCGTCATTCAGACGTGATGTTGCCAGCAATTTAATCTTGTAGCCCAGATCGGACGCGACCTGAAGATCGAGGAGTTCGAGGCCATCGATGCCCTGCTTGACGAATGATTCCAGAGGCACTCTGGTTGAAAATGCCAATTGTGTCAAAATCGAAAGTTTTTGTGCTGCGTCTGTTCCGTCGACGTCCATTGCCGGATCGGCTTCAGCATAGCCGAGCGACTGGGCTTCTTTCAGAACGTCGTCATAAGTCTTGTCGTCGTCCAGCATATGGGTCAGGATGAAGTTGCTGGTGCCGTTCAGAATTGCTTCCAGCGAAAGAATCTGATTTCCGGTCAGAGCCTGTGTGACCGCCGAAACGATCGGAATGCCACCGGCGACAGCTGCTTCGAATCCGATCGTCCGCTGCTGATCAGACGCCTGCCGAAACAGGGTCTCACCATGCAGGTACAGCAACGCCTTGTTCGCTGTCACGACGTCTTTGCCTGCCGCCAGCAACCTTGTCATATAATCGAAAGCAGGGTCTGTGCCTCCGATCAACTGGACCGCCAGTTGGATCTCCGGATCGGAGATCACGTCCTGTAAATCAGTGGAAACAGTGACATCGGCAGGCAGATGCTCACGCGACTTGCACAAGTCGCGCACCACGACCCGCCGTAGTCTGACCGGACGGCCAGCGCGAACGGCAATATTTTCAGCCTGCGTACTCAGAATCCGAGCGACGCCGGAGCCAACGGTTCCGAACCCGATCAAAGCAATGTTTAATTCTTCACGATTTGTCATAAGCAATTAAGAGTAAATGATTTACGACATACGGTCGGACACGCGTCGGAGTTTACCAAGAATAACCGGGCAAGCCGGCATGACACCTCCGTCACATCGTGCTTTCAATGTCAACACTGGCCGCTTCTGGCTCCGTTCGCAGCACTTCATCCGGAAAAACGTTGCAATTTCTGCAGGCTCATGACTGTCGTGAATTACAGAAAGGCCAAATTCACAGTCTCATTGTTAACTGGGCAACGCGGCTCCGGATCATATCACGCTGACAGAACCTCACCATCATAGAATATAAGGTTTTCACTTCCGGGCAGTCGCCGGTTGAGTCCACTCGGCGTCTGTTTATACTGAGCGGATTAGCACAGCTACCGCAATCTGGAAGTTTGTGGCAACGACGCTTGGTATCAGGGACATCCGGTTGGTTCGGCCAATTACCGGAGACGATTATGTTGAAGCAAACACAAATTGAACACTTGAGTGACGATATCGCTCCGGCGACGGTGCGGCTTGGCGCTGTCAGCTACCTGAATTCGCGCCCGCTGATCGAGGACCTCGAGCAGCTTCTGCCTACATCGTCCATTGAACTTGACTATCCCAGCCGTCTCGCGGACGCCCTTGCCGAAGGGACACTGGATGTCGCGTTGATTCCGTCCATCGAGTACTTTCGGCGCCCCGGCTATGAAATCATCTCCGATGCGTGTGTGGCGGCCCGCGGCGAAGTGATGAGCGTGAAGTTGTACTGTCGAGTTCATCCTGGAAACGTGAAACGAATTGCGATGGACGAAGGTTCTCGCACCAGTGCCACTATGTCGCGAATTATTCTGGCCGAAAGGTACGGAGCTTTTCCCGATTCTGAACCGTTGTCAATGGATTCCATGACAAGCGAGAGCAATGCGGATGCCGTCCTGCTGATTGGTGATCGAGCCATGCATCCGCCGGAAGAACCTTTCGTCGAGATTATGGACTTAGGACAGATGTGGTACGAATGGACGGGGCTGCCATTTGTCTTTGCCATGTGGGTTGCTCACCGCGATGCGAACACGACCGGTGTCGCCAGTGCATTGAATGAATCGCGTGACCGTGGTCTGGCAGCGATTGCATCCATCGCCGCTGCGGAAGCTCCTAAGCTGAATATCAGTCCTGCCGTGGCACTGACCTACCTGACTGAAAACCTGCACTACCGCATGACGTCTGCAGAAAGAAGTGGCCTGCAGTTGTTTCACGAACTTGCTTCTCAACACAACCTGGTAAATCAGAATGCCAATATTGTCTTCTCCGATTTCGTCACTGCTTGACAAAGCTGTCGCAGGTGAACGGCTGACGCGGGAAGAAGGCGTCGCACTGCTTGAGTCTCACGATCTGCCTTCCATAGGTGCGGCTGCAGATGCGGTCGCGCGGCGTCTGCACCCGGAACCATTCCGCACCTACAACATCGATCGTAACGTCAACTACACAAATGCGTGCACAGCCGTCTGTGATTTTTGCGCGTTCTATCGCCCGCCAGCACATCCCGACGTGTACGTGCTGCCGATCGAAACTCTGCTCGAAAAGATCGAGCAAACGGTAGAGCTGGGTGGAGATCAGATCCTGCTGCAGGGCGGACTGCATCCCAAGCTGCCGATGGAGTGGTACGAAGACATGCTTCGTGCCGTCAAAACCCGTTTTCCCCAGGTTAATGTTCACGGCTTCAGCCCGCCTGAGATTCACCACTTCACTAAGATCGCCAGACAACCGCTACGCACGGTTCTGCAGCGTCTGCAGGCCGCCGGACTTGGCAGCCTGCCTGGTGGCGGCGGCGAAATCCTCGTCGACCGCGTCCGCAGAGAAATCACTCGCGGCAAGGTTTTGTCGGATGACTGGCTGAACGTAATGCGAGTCTGGCATGAACTTGGAGGGCGATCGACGGCAACCATGATGTTTGGCCATGTGGAAACGCTGGCGGAACGCATCGAGCACCTGGAACGTGTTCGTGAACTGCAGGATGAGACAGGCGGCTTCACCGCGTTCATCAGCTGGACATTTCAGCCGGATAACACCGACATGGCCAACATCCCGCCAGCCGGTGCCTTCGAATATCTGAAGACTCAGGCCGTCAGTCGCCTGTACCTGGATAACGTCCCTAACATCCAGTCGTCGTGGGTGACGCAGGGTGAGAAGGTGGGGCAAATGGCCCTGACGTTTGGCGCCAATGACATGGGCAGCCTGATGATTGAAGAAAACGTTGTTTCCCAGGCCGGGACCGTACACCACCTGTCAGTGGAAACGATCCGCCGCTGCATTCGCAACGCCGGCTACATTCCGAGGCAGCGGAATGTTTTTTACGATTACATCGATGAAGCCGATGAATTCCCCCAGGAACCGTCTGCTCGGGTTCTGCCGATTCTGCAGTCTTAGTCCAACGCGGCCAATATTCCGTCGACGCCTTCTGGACGGTTATTTCGAGTTGACGCCGGCAAGTTCCGGGCCCGTATATTGTGGGTCGCTCCCGATAGGCGCGCAAATCGGAATGTGTGGCGTTGAAAAGCCCGCAAACCTGCCTGTGGATCAATCGAATCCCCGCCCGCCAGCACTGGGTGTGGTAGCGTGAGGTCATGACGGCAACGAACTCAGTTGACCAGTAATCGCCATTCAACGCAGCTTGAAACGCATTTTCGAGTTTCCCAACGTGTATTCGATGCAGTCGAATCACGATGACTCGACTCGTGCAGCCAAGCTGTGGAAAATGTAGCGGATGCCGCCCAACACGCCTCCCTTCGGTGAAGACAGCGACATGATTCGGGTTCACGGACTGACCAAGGAGTTCGATGACTTCAACGGAGTCTTCCGCGCGCTGGACGACGTGTCGTTTGAGGTCCGCCCGGGAGAAATCTACGGCCTGCTGGGGCCCAATGGTGCCGGCAAGACGACGTGCCTGCGGATTCTGAGCACCGTTCTGCGTCCCACTCGCGGCTTTGCTGAAGTGGCCGGCATCAATGTCATGCACGATGCCGAAGCCGTGCGTCGCAATATCGGCTTCATGTCCTGTAACACGGGTATCTACGATCGCATGACCGCTCGGGAAATGGTGGAGTACTTTGGCCGCCTGTACGGCATTCCTGAAGAAAAACTGCAAATGCGTATCGAAGAACTCTTCGATATTTTGCAGATGAACGAAATACGTGATCGCCTGGGATCCAAGATGTCGACCGGAATGAAACAAAAAGTGTCGATCGCCCGCACGATTGTACACGATCCGCCCGTGATCATATTTGACGAACCGACGTCAGGACTTGATGTGCTGGTGGCAAGAAACGTTCTGCAGACAGTCGAGGCCCTGAAAGAGCAGGGCAAGTGCATCATTTTTTCGACACATATCATGAGGGAAGTCGAGAAACTATGCGACCGGATTGCTGTCATTCATCGTGGACGAATTGTTGATGAAGGAACTCTGCCTGAACTGGCGGACCGGCATGATCAACCCGACGTCGAAGAATTATTCTTTGATCTGATTCAGAAAAGAGACAGCGAGCTGAACGAAGTCACAACGGCATAGTTGAACAACCGCACCCTCGAACACGCTGTTGACGGCCACGTCGCAAGCGGATCAGTTAACCCCACCAGAAAAAACAATGAGTTGGAAAAACGTCAAATTGATTTTTCTCCGCGAAGTGCGGGACCAGCTGCGCGACCGGCGAACGTTGTTTATGATCACGATTCTGCCTGTCCTGCTGTATCCCATGCTGGGACTCGGCATGGTCGAGATGATGCTGACATTTAGTGAACAGCGTCGGGTTGTGGTCGTGCTGAACGCAGATGAAATGCCGGCCACGCCCTCATTTTTTAACGAAAACGGCATCGACGAAAAATGGTTCAGTGGTGGCGGCGAAGATGCATCGCGATTACAGGTCATCACCGACATTTCAGTCGATGTCAATGAAGATAACGTTACTTCCGGGTCGGCGCGGCACGGAGAAACCACACCGGCGCAACTGCTGCAAAACGGCAGAGCTCTGGCGGAAAAGCTGGCAGAGTATAAAAAGGCGTCCGAAGAACGTGGCACCGGTGACGACCTGTCTGAGATTCAGGACCGACTCAGCAATGCTTTTTCTGATAGTCAATTGCAGGTTCTGGTCGTCATTCCAGAGGGATACGCCGCATCAATTGCGGCATTGCAGGACGATGCGAACATCGTTGAGGGCCACGAGGAATCGCAGCCGCCGTCGATGCTGGTGGTCAGAAACAGTGCAGATGACAAGTCCGTGGTTGCTTTTTCTCGCGTTCAGAGTGCCTTGAATCTCTGGGAAAATGAACTGCGGGCGCAGACATTCGAAAAGGCATCACTCCGTGCAGCGCTGCAGAATCCGGCCAGACTGAAGTGGGTGGAAGTGGCCCGTGGCGAACAGGTCGCGGCCAACGTCTGGAGCAAAATGTTTCCTGCGATGATCGTCATTATGGCTCTCACGGGGGCATTCTATCCGGCCATCGATCTGGGTGCGGGCGAGAAAGAACGCGGTACGATGGAAACGCTGCTCATCAGCCCGGCTCGGCGGGTAGAACTGGTGCTCGGCAAATTCGCCACGATTCTGATGTTCAGCATCGGTACAGCGCTGATGAATCTGCTGAGCATGGGGTTCACAGGAAAACACATGGCTTCCGCAATGGCCGGTGGCATGGCCGACACTGTCAGCCTGGAACTGCCTGGGTTTTACTCACTGATGTGGCTGGTCATCCTGCTGATCCCACTGGCCGCTTTGTTCAGCGCGCTGTGCCTGGCACTGGCGACCTTTGCGAAGTCCACCAAGGAAGGTCAGTACTACCTGACTCCGCTGTTGATGGTCATCATGGGGCTGACCATGTTCTGTCTGTCACCCGCTATTGAAATTACACCGCTTTACAGTGTGATCCCCGTCGTCAACATCGCGCTTCTGCTGAAGGGACTGCTGCTGTCGACGAGCCATGCCGGCGAACTGGCGGTCTACGCCGCACCGGTATTAATCTCAAGTCTCGGCTACAGTGCGTTGGCGCTGTGGTGGGCCATCGATCTGTACAATAGTGAGGGCGTTCTGTTTCGTGAAGCTGAAAAGTTCAGTGTCCGGTCCTGGCTGCGAAGTCTCAATCGCGACAAGGAACCCGTTCCCGCCAATCACGAGGCTGGCTTTTGCTTTGTTCTGATTCTGTTTCTGCAGTTCGTGGCAATGAGCTACATGAGGCCGGACCTGTCCGGGAGTGCCGTCGACGCCGGTCGAAATATCCTGCAGACGACGGTCATTCAGCAACTGACCATGATCGCCTGCCCGGCGATTTTCATGGGGCTGCTGCTGACGACAAGCCTGCGAGCTACATTTCGTCTTAGAATGCCGTCTCTGAATGCGATGCTGATGGGCATCGGACTCGCTGTATTGGCTCATCCGCTTAGCATTGAGCTTAGCAGTTTCATGGTGCAAAGCGGCATCCTGCCGCCTCCGCCGGAAGGTATGGAGCGAATCAGTGCACTGCTTCAATCGTCGGAATTATCTCCGTGGCTGATCATCACCGTCTTCGCGGTGACGCCTGCCATCTGCGAAGAGATCGCGTTCCGAGGGTTCATCCTGAGCGGCCTGGCTCGAGGTGGACGTCTGAAAATAGCGGTGATTGTGTCCAGCCTGATGTTCGGCATCATCCATATGATTCCGCAGCAGGCGTTCAACGCCGCATTGCTTGGACTCATCCTTGGTCTGCTGGCTGTGCACAGTCGCAGCCTGTTTCCGGCAATCGCATTTCATCTGTGCAATAATGCGATTGCCACGTTCCATGCAAAGAACGGATTCGGTATCGAAGCCGATGGCGTGTTCTTCTCAAATTACGAAGGTATGCTTCGCTACGAATTGCCGGTTCTCATTCTGTGCGCGTTTGGCGTTGCGGCAATGGTCCTGAGCATGGTGAAGGACCTGCGGAAGGAAGAGGAAGTCAAACGGGCTCGTGCATTGAAGGCCTTCAATCCTCCGACGGACTCGGCCAACCATCTTCCTGCCGGCGCATGATGCAGGCAACGTCTTTTTGCATACCCCGTTACTCATTGCACAGCGGCACACTCTTGTTAGGGTCCGCAAACAGTTCCGCCAGCGTGGTCGACTGAAAAGCTCGTTCCATCTCCATGATCGCGTTGTCCATTCTGCGATGCAGCGCACACAGATGAACTCCGTGAAACTTTAGACCCAGTGGGCACGTCGTAATCCTTTGTATCGGATCGACAGCGTTCACCACGTCCAGAATGGTCAGGTTCCCAGGCGACGCCGCCAGAGACACACCCCCACCAATCCCACGCTGCAGCTTAACGATTTCTTTCACCCGCAGGCCCTGCAGGACTTTCGAAAGATAGGCAGGCGGAACCTGCGTTGCCGCCGCTATTTCCGCCGTTTTCTGTGGTTCCGGGGCATGCTGAGCCAAATGGACAACAGCACGCAGAGCGTATTCAACAGTCTGAGACAACATGTCCGGGAGCCAAAGAAAGGAAACTGGAACCAAAGAACCCAAACTGGACATTGACCTCCGTTTTAATAAAGGCCATCCTAAACAGGACATTCAAGTCCAGTTTAACAAGCCACAGCAGAAAGATTCCACATGAAAGTCACATCAGCGGCAGTTCTGGGGTTATTGATTGCCCTCGCAGCGCCCAGGGAATTGCGGACGAAGCACGGGACACGCCCTCCGACGCCGCTGTCGAGCGAGCACGCCGCGAAGTCAGACTACTGGATGATATCTACAAGACCAGTATTGTGCTGATCACAACACACTATGTCCACGATGACGACGATCTTCCCGCCGGCAGTGCGTTCAAGGCTCTGTTTGCCGCAGTCAAGAAAAAGGGATGGCACGAGGTTCGACTGCTGGACGCGACCGGCGAGCCCTACAATGACGAAAACACTCCGAAGAAGGGGTTCGAAAAGAAAGCTGTCAAACAACTTCTGAAAGGCGCGGCAGTGTACAATGAAGTTGTTACAGAAGGAGACAAGCGCAATCTGCTGGCGGCGACTGCGATTCCCGTCGTCATGGACAAGTGCGTCATGTGCCACGAGAACTACAAGAATGTTCCCAAAGGCAAAGCGATCGGAGCCCTCGGCTATAAGGTTCCTATCATCGACTGACACCGGGGAATGCTGTCAGGACGGCACGATCACGACGCTGCGAATTCGTGGTCGTGCTTGCGGAAATGTACTGTTCGCGATCAGCGGGCTGTGGGTTTTCCCGACGGCCTCTGTCGCGTCATGCTGGCACATCCAACGCGGCTTTATTTTCTTCACGTCGAATCGCAGCGACGGAAATGCCGCCGATCACCATCAATCCGGCGCCTGCGAAATACGGAGTCGCTGCCGACACACCCAGCAGTTGAATTCCGACATACGGACCCAGAATTCTTGCCAGCGACGAAAGACTCTGGCCGGCCCCCAGAACGGCACCCTGCTCATCGTCCGCGGCTGACTGAGACAACAGTGACTGCAGAGATGGCGTGACGGCAGAGAACCCGATGGTAACGATTGGCAGAATATACCACAGCGAGGAATCCGGCAGTGTTTTGTTGCCGGCCAGGGCGATTAACACGAATCCCACTGTCATCAGCACGACACCGATCAGTGCCATGCGGTGTTCCCCGATGCGAGGCAACAACCGCCGAACCAGCACACCCTGACCAATCATCAGGACGAAACCGATGTATGCGAACAACAGAAAGTTGCGTTGAGAGCTGTATCCGAATTCCCGCGTCAGCAGCGAAAGTGTGCTTTCAAACTGAGCAAATGCGAACGTCGTGATGAATATGGCTGCCAGAATCACGGAGACTTTTTTCGCCGTCAGGTGCTTCACAACAGATCCCAGTTGCAACAGGCCGCCGCGTTGCGGTGCTGCACCACCGGGCACGGAAACGGGCCTTGATTCCGGAAGTTTGGCGATGGCCAGCAGCAGAGCAAGTGCCGACAGGATTGCAGCAACGTACCCTGGCAACGATGATGGTGGCGCCAGCAGATCCTTCTTCACCTGGCTTTGTGGTTTCGCATCCACCAGGTACTGAGAAATTGATTCACGGTCTGCGTCTTCAAGTGTGCCATCCGCTTCCAGCAACAGCGTCAGTTGCTGTGCGGAAATCACATCACTGGATTCGTCCCACACCTGAACGGCTGTGTATTGCGCGTCACTCATGGTGATGGACGGATATCCGGATGTACATGCCGCACCGATCAGCGGACCAAATGTGAAACCAATGCCGAATGCCGCTCCGATCAAAGCCATGCCCTTGCCTCGTCCCTCCGCGCCTGTACTGTCGGCGATCACAGCCTGAGCGGTAGGGATCGTGGCTCCGGCAATGCCGGCCGCAATGCGTGTCACGAACAGCAACGGCAACGCTCCCAGACCAAGCAGAACTCCTTCCCGCCCCAGCCCGGTGGCGACTCCGAACATCGTATAGGCGAACGTCGATCCCAGCAGCCCAACGATCAGCACGGGGCGTCGTCCGATGCGATCGGATAAGGCACCCCACATCGGCGCAAACAGAAACTGCATCGCCGAAAACGATGCCATCAGCAGGCCAAGTTGCATTTTTGTGGCGTTGAAGTGTGCCCCATAGCGTGGCAGCAATGGCAGCACGATTCCAAAGCCGAGCAGGTCGATAAACACCACAACGAACACGATCAGCAATGTTGACTTTTGAACGGTCGATGAAGATGTGGCAGAGGATCCACCCGTGCCGGGGCCAGCTTGGGGTGCGAGCTTGTCAGATTGATTTGTCATGTTGAGCGAGGACCGGGAAGCGGGACTGAAGGACGGGGAACGGGACTAAGGAACACCTGCCACTGCCACCCAAATGGTTTGATGCACGCCGCGAACTGTAACGTCTCTTTGCGGTGACCGATATATCGTAGTCAATCGACCTTAAAGGACTGTTGAAAGCGATTTTTTCCAGCCTGGCACAGAGTTCTCAGGCAAGCTTCTCGGGATCCCGGAAAAGCTCCGTGCATCGGCATCATCTGCCTGCAACAATTAAAGTACGTTAGTTTCGCACCATCTCGCTGATGTCACCAACACCGCGTCTATGAAAATCCTTCTGCTTGCTGACATCCACGCCAACTGGCCCGCTCTGTCAGCGATCGACGAAACATTTGATGTGTGTCTGTTTCTGGGCGACGCGGTTGACTACGCCACGGCCCCGGTGCCATGCATTGACTGGATTCGGGAGAACGCCTCCTATTGTGTGCGAGGCAATCATGACCATTCGGTCGCACAACGAGTCACTGTGCGACCTCGAGGCACTTTTCGTCGAATGACCGCGGCAATGCGGGATCAGCACTTCAAAGTGCTTGGTGATGAGCGTTTAACGTGGCTGGCACAAATTCCGGTGACTCAGCATCTGACAATCGGCGATTATTCCTTTCTGCTGGTCCACGCCACTCCACGAGACCCGATGGACGAATATCTGCCAGACGTCAGGGAAGAATGGGAACAGCGACTGGAACATGTGAACGTCGATTTTGCCTGCGTTGGTCACACGCACATACCGATGAAGCTGCAGCTGGATTCCACGCAGGTGATCAATCCGGGTAGTGTCGGTCAGCCCCGCGACGGAGACTCTCGAGCTGCGTACGCGGTCATCGAAGACGGCCGGGTGGAATTCCGACGAGTGGAATACGACATTGATCGTACGCTGCAGCACATGGAACAGTCCGGAATTGAGCAGGACATTATCCGTAAGGCGAGCACGATATTACGTTCCGGCGGTAACCCCGCGGTTAACGGAGTTTCTACCGCATAGAGTGCCTGGAAAAATCGGCGTTCACCGTTTGGTACTGCCGTGGTAAACGGGGTGCGGCCGATTCGTCCTCATTCTACTCGAACGGATTCTTAGCCTTCGCTGGCTCCCTGAGTGATTCTGCGACCTTCTGATCCGCTGCGCTAAGCAGACTGATCGGGACGGACAGCTCTTTCCCATCTTTTCTCTTGAGCACGATTTTCGTACCATCGAACTTGACGAACCGGGCTTCGACTTTGAATTCACCGCTCGTCCATTCGCGCAGGCCGCGTGCAGCAGCAACTGTCTTTTCTTCGACGGTAGCGAACGGATTGTCGCCCGCCGACGTTTCGCCCGATGTTGTTGCCACTGACATGTTCTTCTTACTTGCCTCCACGATCGGATCAAGTTTTAGCCACAGCTGTCTTACGGGCATGTAAACGCCTACCACCTTATGTGTTTGCAGCTCCTTCACACGCATCGCAATGTCAAAGTCATCCGGGTGAGGCACAAATCGGCCCATGCCTCTGAGCCGCCTGGCGATGTTCGGCCATTGTGAGGAATTCAGGTCAGCCAGAATCTGCTTCTTCTTTTCCGGGCCCAGCTTCTTGCCTTCGGCTGCCCTGGCTGCCGCGTTTGCCTTTGCTGTACGCTCGGCGTGGTCCTTCTGAGCCTTCGCAATTCTTTCCTGACGTTCCTTTTCCTGCGACTGATAGTCTTCAAGAGGCATACGAGTATAGTTTACAGTCATGGGAATCGTGACGGTGGAGCCGTTTTCGGTCACCGCAACCGACCGCTTCATTTTATGTGATTCAGTGATGCCGAGTTCACGATCGAAAATGAAGGTGCCAGTGCCATTGATTTCGATCGCCTGATCATCTTTCTTTGCCGCTGGCGAAACCAACTT
This sequence comes from Fuerstiella sp., assembly GCA_029247265.1. Taxonomy (GTDB): domain Bacteria; phylum Planctomycetota; class Planctomycetia; order Planctomycetales; family Planctomycetaceae; genus Fuerstiella. The sequence continues at coordinate 1,554 of JAQWLN010000003.1, read as the reverse complement.
ATATGTGGTCGCGATTGTCACCAGCTTTCCGTCATCCTTCACAATCTTGTACGTGGCCGATTCAGATCCGCCCGTTTTCACAGTTGTGTTGCCGAGGAACGGTCCGCCAAAAAACGGTGAGTCATCTTCTTCAGTGACGGAAATACCGGTGCCGACTTCCCACTCCTTCTGTTCGCCCTTCGGCAGTGCTTCGAATGGCAGAATCGAGAGATCGCCAATCAGATACGGGAGCTGCGACTGCCCTGTCAGCTTACGGATATCACCGCGGCGACCGACCACCACCTCGTTGGTCATCCGGGTCAGTCCTCCGAAAGCCCACCCCGCCCAAAGCGGCCGGGCATGGGAGGACCAAATCCACCTCGAGACGGGCCAAATCCTCCTCGGCCCGGCCGACCCGACGAACGGGACTGTGTTGTCCTGCGTGACAGACTGCCGACGTAACTGACTGTGAACTGTGCGTCTCCCGACTGTTTCCCGGTAAAGGCGATGGTTCCCGTCATCGTATCTTTGGACGATGGCGTGGTCGCAACGATGTTTACCGTATAAGGAACAACCTGCTTCGGCGCGATGCTGTACTTGAGCTCAGCGCCAAAGAACGGCAAACGGGAGCATGATCAATAGACAAGTTTGAACGGCGCGCCATCTATGACTTTTGATTGTTGTGTCCCGTACGATGGAATTGATATGAACATCGGGCGGCAGTGTTCGAGCACCATGGCCCCAGTATACGTACCGACTCGACGTTTTCCTCGTTTGTATATTGGCTGTATGCCGCGGTCTTTGCAACCGGTGATGACGTTTGGCCATCGTCCCGTAATAATTCTTCACGTCACCAACGTCAGTCTTTATCTGCTGAGCGCCGTGATGTAGAAGTCGTTCTGAATTTATCAATTACCTGCGGTTCCTGATTGTCGATCAGCACAGGACAGCATGTTTCAGTAAAAGCAAGGAAGACGAAGAATGACATTTGTCAGCCCGGTGGCAGAAACGGATGCAGTCGACAAGGCTGTGCAGGCATATTCCAGAATCAAAGAAGTTCTGGGCGTTTCAGAAGTACCGGAAGTCTTCAGGTACATGGCGAACGTGCCGACCTTTGTGCATGACTTCTTCATGAACTTCAGAAGGTTCGTATTGTCCGAAGGGAAACTGGACGAAAAAAGCAAGCTGCTCATCGCTGTGGCCGTTGCCGGTCAGGTCGGATGCCAGACATGGATCAGTTTTCTGAATGAGTTCGCGGAAGGCAAGTCGACAACTCAGCAGGAACTGACTGACGCATTGGCTGTTGGCTCAACGAATTCGATGTACAACGTGCTGTTCAAGTTTCGCGACATCAGCGGCAGTGACATCTTTGAGGGCATGCCGGTGGGACTGCGAGCTCATACGTTTCAGGGAACGTCACTGAACGAACAGACGGTCGAACTGATTAACCTGGCCCTGAGTGACATTAATGCCTGCAAACCCTGCACGTCAGCTCACGTGGCAAAGGCGCGTCAACTGGACATCAGTGACGAAGCGATCTACGAAGCAATTCAATGTGCCGCAACGATGATCTCA
>JAQWLN010000064.1 GCA_029247265.1 Fuerstiella sp. | reverse complement strand
CTACCGGACGCAGATGCGGCTGTTGAACAGTCGATCAGCGATGCCAAGGACGAGTACCTGAAACAGCCGGGCAATGCGACGGCCGGGGCGGCGCTGTTCGAAAAGAACTGTTCCGTGTGTCACCAGATCGCGAGCAAGGGTAAGAAGGTCGGCCCGAATCTGGACGGCATCGGCAAACGCGGACTGGATCGTCTGGTGGAAGACATCCTCGATCCGAACCGCAACGTAGACGTGGCGTTCCGATCGACAACAGTACTGACCACAGCGGGCAAGGTGGTCAGCGGTCTCAGCAAAGGCATTGACGGAGCGCGACTGGTCGTCGTCAATTCAAAGGGTGAAGAAATTTCAATTCCCAGGGACGAAATCGAAGAGCAGATTGTTTCCCGGCGATCGCCAATGCCCGGCAATATTTCCGAGATTGTTAACGACCAGCAGTTTCGTGACTTGCTTGCCTGGCTGCTGACTCGCTGACCACAACATTCTGAAGAACAGGTCCGACTGAGCAAATCGCTGTTCCAGCGCCCCTAAATTTGCGGCCCATTCAATTTGGCCCATTGCCGGAGCGTCGTCGCTGCGCTCCTTGGGCCGGCCTACGTTGCTCGGACAGACTCATGAGCAATCCTGTTGTTGCCGAAGCAGACCGTTAACTCTGAGCCAGAAACGCGTTCATATTTTTCTTGTACGCCTCCACACCTGGCTGACCATAGGGATTTGCTCCCACCAGTCGACCTTCGACGACTGTGGCCAGCATCAGCATCTGAAACAACTGGCCGACCGTGTGAGCGTTGATCGCCGGCAGTGCAATATCGGCCGTGGGTCGGTTGTCGTCTGCGTAGGCTTTGTTTGTGCCGTCGATGGCGGCCTGCAGAATACGCGGCAGTTGGTAATCCGTGAACTTGTTCAATTGATCAAAGTCGTCCTCACGGCCGGGTAGTGTCAATGGCCCAGAAGATGTCTGTCCGGGGAATACATTCGTAATCAATTTGTCACGCCGACCTTCCTGGTGCTGTTGGCCACGACTGTGCAGGTCTCGAGTATTCACCACCGTCAGCGGAGTCGCCCCCAGTTCGTGTTTGCCCAGACTCTCTGACAGCAACTGGTCATACCACAGACCAATCGCTTCAAGCTTACAGCCCCACGTCGACAGAATTCGAGTGGTCATACCCTGATCGACTTCAAATGCGTGTGATACCGCTGTGTAATCCAGAACGGCGTTGCTGCCGTAGTCGGCCGATCGAAGATGTTCCGTCATGTCCGCAGCGCCCTGCAACAGCGCCCGAATGTCGATTCCGGCCACAGCTGCGGGAAGCAGTCCGACCGGCGTTAACACAGAGAAGCGTCCGCCGATTCCGTCAGGGATGGAGAACACGTCTTCGAACCCTGCATCGTTGGCCAGATCTCTCAGCCGTCCGGTGTCACCAGTCACAGGAACGATCAGCTGCTTAACATCTGCGCCGAAGCGGCGTTCCAGCAGTGCTCGAAAGTTGCGAAAGGAGGCTGCCGTTTCCAATGTTCCGCCGGACTTACTGATGACGATCACGGCCGTGCGTCCACTCGGTGCCGCTGAATCCTGGGCAGCTGCCGCACGAGCGTCCAGCAGATCCAGTAGTGCTTTCTGATTGTCGGAATCGACGTTCCAGCCTTCAAAGTAAATGCGAGGCACCCCCTGCCGTTCTTCACGCGACAGTTCGTTATGAAACGGATTATTCAGCGCTTCAAACATGGCTCGCATGCCCATGTACGACCCGCCGATACCGAGGACAACAACCGAATCTGCCGTTTCGCGCAGGCGGGCGGCACAACGTTCAATTCGTGCGACAAGGCTGTCGTCACCTTTTTCATTCAGGTTCAGCAGAAGTTCTTCGGGCCACTGAATAAAACCGGCATCCAACGGATCCTTGTCTGCCGGAATCGCGTCTCCACTCTGCCACAGTGTGACGTCGTTCAATGTCTCATCACGAGCCGATTCGATGGAATCGCGTAACTCGCCCAGACGACCACCGTTCAGGTACCGTGTCGCAGCAGACGCGTCGTAACTAAGAAGTGGAGATACCATGAATCTTCCATTCGTCGACAGAGAGACCGATTATTAGCTGATGGACGTGCGCCCGATGCGCCCGTGGCTGATGTCATTCCTGAGTTGTAGTAAAATCACAACGGAGCACAATTCACACAGGCAGAAGGCCAAGGTAGCACACACAGATTCACTGGACGCCGCAGCTTTGGTTGATAAAACTGGTAGCCAAGCGTTCCCGGAGACTATAGCGTGCTCCTGAATCCAAATCCTGTGCGAGCAAATTCTTGTCCAGCCTGACAAAAACACACGTCGTTTTGATTTATCGATTGGTGAACAGCGCGTCAAAGCGAACAGGTAGCATTTGTTCGGTTCTTGTCACTGTGCTGACGACATTATGGCCGCTTGGTGTCAAGGCGACCGAGATCGAATTCAATCGCGACGTCCGGCCTATTCTTTCCAATCACTGCTTCACCTGCCATGGTCCTGACACGGCCACTCGTGAAGCAGGACTGCGACTGGACAGTCGCGACGCTGCACTGAAGGAGGCAGACTCTGGAAAATCCGCCATCGTTCCTGGTAATGTCGACGCCAGTGAAGTCTATCGTCGCATCATGTCCGACGATCCGGATGTGCGAATGCCGCCGGTAGGCGGACCGAAACAACTGGACGACAAACAGATGGCAATTCTGAAGGCATGGATTGAACAGGGCGCTGAGTATCAGCAGCACTGGGCATTTGTTTCTCCTGAGCCACCCGAGATACCAGATGTCGGCAGTTCTCGTTCGGTGCACAACGACATCGATCGTTTCGTGGTGTCGCAATTGCCGAGTGCGGATAAAGCACCGGCGCGGGAGGCGACTCGGGAAACGCTGATTCGTCGCGTGGCCTTCGATCTGACCGGCCTGCCACCGACCATCAAAGAAATTGACGCCTATCTGGCAGATCGGTCGCCGGGGGCGTATGAACGCATGGGGGATCGTTACTTTGCGTCGTCAGCCTATGGCGAACATATGGCTCGACACTGGCTTGACCTGGCACGTTATGCGGACACAAACGGATACCAATACGATACAGAGCGTGAGCAATGGGTATGGCGAGACTGGGTCATCGACGCGTACAACCGCAACATGCCGTTCGACGAATTCACGGTCCACCAACTGGCGGGTGATCTGCTTCCACAGACCACTCCGCAACAGCGACTGGCGACGGGCTTCAATCGCAATCATGGGATCACGATCGAAGGCGGGATTATTGATGAAGAGTATCGCACCGAATACGTGATGGATCGCCTGGTAACAACGGGCGAAGTCTGGCTGGGACTGACGATCGGCTGCGCTCGCTGCCACGACCACAAGTTCGATCCGATCTCGCAGAAGGAGTTTTATGAAGTCTACGCATTTTTTAATCAGGTTCCGGAACGGGGCATGCGAGGATTCACACCAAGCGAACGGATCCCTTCTCCGCTGGCTGAGACAACTCAGGAAATTGATGCCGAGCTGGCAAGACTGAAAACGGAACTTTCCAGACCCGTCAATACAGACGACAGGTTAGATGCATGGGCGCAGCAAATTGCGGCGTCGCCGAACGCTGGCTGGCAGGTGGTCACGCCGTTGACAATGACATCATCGGGTGGATCGACATTGACAAAGCTCGACGACAATTCGTTCGTTGTTGGTGGGGCCAATCCACGGCAGGACGTCTACGAAATTACGGCAAGAACAGATGCAACAGCGTTAACGGCCGTCCGACTGGAAGCTCTCACGCACGAATCACTGCCCGGCGGAGGACCTGGACGACACACGAATTCCAACTTTGTGCTGAGCGAATTTGAGCTAGCGGCGACCTCGCTGCAGGACCCGTCAAACAGCCAGGCAGTTAAGTTCGCTCGAACGTTCGCCGATTATTCGCAGGCCAATTACGAGGTAGCCAAGGCCATCGACGGGAAATCCGGAAACAGCGGCTGGGCCGTTGACGGACCGACACGAAAAGAAAATGCAACGGCTGCCTTTGTCGCGTCTGCCCCATTCGGCTTTGAGGGCGGCACCGAATTAGTGTTCCGACTGCGGCATGAGGCCAACTTTGCGACTCACGGAGTTGGCCGACCTCGCCTTTCCATCACTCGTGAGGCGGCAGAATCTCTGAGTCTGCACGGTGTTCCGGCGGATGTGCGGCGGATAGCGGCAAAGTCGAAAGCCGAGCGATCAGAGGGTAACTCTCAACAATTACGGGAATACTTCCTGAAACACCACAATCCCAACAAGGCACTGCAACAGCGGATCGCTGATCTCGAAAAGCGGAAGGCCACTGCATTCCCAGCCACGATGATCATGCAGGACATGGCTCAGCCACGAGCAACTCATGTCCTGAATCGGGGAGAATACAACTCTCCCACAGAACAGGTTGTCGCCAATGTTCCTGCCGTTTTTCCGCCGTTGCCCTCGGAAGCCAAGGCGAATCGCCTGGGCTTCGCTCAGTGGCTTGTGGATCCGGGGCACCCGTTAACCGCTCGAGTGGCGGTTAACCGTTACTGGCAGCGACTGTTTGGAGTTGGGCTGGTGAAGACGTCGGAAGACTTTGGAGTTCAGGGAGAACTGCCCAGTCATCCTGATCTGCTGGACTGGCTGGCGCTGGAGTTTATTCGCACCGGCTGGGACGTTAAACACATTCAGCGTTTAATGATCACGTCTGCCACGTATCGCCAGACATCGCATACCGGTGCAGCAGCGTATAAGAGCGACCCGGAAAACCGGTTGCTGGCGCGGGGGCCGCGGATGCGGCTGGACGGTGAGGAGATTCGCGATGCGGCGCTGGCAGCGGGAGGCTTGCTGGTTCAGCGTCTGGGCGGCAGAAGTGTCTATCCTTATCAGCCGAAGGGACTGTGGATGGAACTGAACAACCGGCCCGGATATTCCAAAGAGTATCCGACCGGCAGCAACGACGACCTGTATCGCCGCAGTATGTACACGTTCTGGAAACGCACGGTACCGTCACCAATGCTGAAAACCTTCGACGCGCCGGAACGTGAATTCTGTACTGTCCGGCGTTCCCGCACAAATACTCCGCTGCAGGCCCTGTTGTTGCTGAACGGACCGCAGTTTGTTGAATCCGCTCGCCACCTGGGCCAGCGAATGATGACGCAGGGTGGCCGGTCGATTAACGAACGCGTCACTTATGGCTTTCGCCTGGTTACAGCCAGAATGCCAAATGACGATGAACTGAGCTTATTGCGAGACGCCTATGACGTCGAATTGAAACGCGGCATGAATGATCAGGAAGAAACGCCGAAAGTCCTGCAGGTCGGAGTGTCCTCGTTCGATCCGGAACTGAATAAGGCTCAACTGGCGGCGTTTGCAGGTGTCGCCAGGCTGATCATGAATCTGAACGAAGCAATTACCAAAGGGTGAACATGTCCAGTACGGATTCAGATCTTCGATTACTTGAAACACGACGACACTTCTTTGGTCGGTCCAGCACCGGTATCGGAACGGCAGCACTGGCGTCTTTGATGAATGACGATCTGCATGCCGACGGCGCCAGGAGCGAAGGCGCCATTCCAGGTATCGAGGGCTTTCCAAACTTTGCACCCAAGGCGAAACGAGTCATCTACCTGCTTCAGTCAGGGGCCCCTTCACAGGTTGATTTGTTCGACCACAAGCCATCTCTGGACAAGCTGCACATGAGTGAGCTGCCCGACAGCATTCGCAGCGGGCAGCGTCTCACCGGAATGACGGCCGGTCAAAAAAAATTCCCCGTGGTCAAATCACCGTGGAATTTTCAACAGTATGGTCAAAGCGGAACATGGCTGAGTGATCTTCTGCCCCATATGTCAAAGGCCGTCGACGACATCTGTGTGGTGAAGTCAATGCATACGGAAGCGATCAATCACGACCCAGCCATCACCTATTTTCAGACCGGATTTCAATTATCAGGAAGGCCCAGCATGGGATCCTGGCTTTCGTATGGTTTAGGAACCGTCAACGAAAATTTACCAAATTTTGTCGTCATGGTTTCTCACCGAGGAGGACAGCCACTCTATGATCGACTCTGGGGCAGTGGCTTTCTTCCATCCGTTCACCAAGGTGTGAAATTCCGCAGCAAAGGAGATCCTGTCCTCTACCTTTCCGACCCAAAAGGGTTCCCGAAAGAAGCGCGAAGACGGGTATTGGATGATATCGCCGCCCTGAATCTGGAATCATTCGATAAAACTCGACAACCCGAAATCCTGACAAGGATCTCCCAGTATGAAATGGCCTTTCGCATGCAAAGCTCCATTCCGGAACTGACCGATTTGTCAGGTGAGAGCGATACCACCTTTAACCTCTATGGCGAGGAAGCCAGGCAACCTGGCACATTTGCACACAACTGCCTGATGGCACGCCGACTCACCGAACGCGGTGTTCGATTTGTTCAACTATTTCACCGGGGATGGGACCATCACTCAAGCCTTCCCAATAATCTGAAAGCCCGGTGCAAGCAAACAGACCAAGCCTCGGCAGCCTTACTGACTGACTTGAAACAAAGGGGGCTCCTGGATGATACACTCGTCGTGTGGGGCGGAGAATTTGGACGCACCGT
>JAQWLN010000239.1 GCA_029247265.1 Fuerstiella sp. | reverse complement strand
GATTGTCGACGCAGGCAAAGTCCTACGCAGCAACCAATAATTAACACCACTGTGATTCGGATCAGAACGTCGGCCAGCTGGATCATCAGCAATCCGCCAGAGTTCAATTCGCGAAGAAACATCAACATGTCTCACTCCGATTCAGAAAAATGGCAATACCATGTCTTCAGTCAAATTGTTAAGTTCAGTCACCGACGTTTCCAGAAGAATCACCTTCCACGCTTGCGGGCGTCATTGATCAGAACCTGAATGCGGTCAAGTTCATCGTCAGTCAAATCTTTCGACTTCATATCCAGCAATGTGGCAACTGTCGTTTCGACCGAATGGTTGAAAAACGTATCCATCATGTGCCGAAGTGCCGACTTGCGCACTATGTTCCGCGTCCGAGTCGGCAAGTAGACATACTTGGGCCCGTCACTGATGTGCTTCAGATGCCCTTTACCTTCCAGTAAACGCATCGTCGCTCGGATCGATGAATAACTGGGGGGACCGTCGAGGCCTTGCAGCACATCCTGCACCGTCGCACGTCCGAGTCGATAGACGATATCCATGATCTGACGTTCGCGACGACTTAGCGCACCAGGTGTAACCACGTTTTCATTTCCGTTTCCGGTATCAACCTCAACGGTGCTAATTTTTTAGCACCATGCTGAAATATTAGCAACGAACAGCTTCGACGATTTGTCCAAGCAGCCAAATATCAACTGAAACCCGACGTTGCAGAGAATCTCGCACGACTCCGATTAATTGTCATCTCAGCTGACGTTGGTTTGATCGTTCAGCAGACACCCCGATTCTTCACGGTAAGGCTCAATTCGCCAACTGACGACGGATTCCAAAAAAACTATGGACCAGCAGTACGGATGTCATGCTCGCTCAACACATGGGGAACAATGAACCGGATCACCAAACGTTGATTTCTTTGCTATGTCGAAATGCGGATCAGTTTCCGGCATAATTCGATAATTGCCTGAGGCAGCGACACGTGAATCACTCAACACGCCGCTCGCCTTAGACTGAATCTCCCGGCGGGCCCACCAGGCCGATCGAATAAACACAACAGACGGACCGCATCAGGTTCCATTGACCCGAACGGCAACCGCTCAGTACCGACATTTAGGAATAGCAAAGTGAAACATCAAGAGAGACTCTTCACGCCTCAGTGTCTGTCCATGGCTGTGCTGTTTGCTTTAATTGGTACTGCACGTGCTCGTGACTATCCATTGAGCCCAGTGCCGTTCAATAAAGTTGAGATGACCAGCGATTTCTGGCGGCCTCGGCTGGAAACACAACGAAGGACGCTGGTTCCGTTTGCTTTCGAAAAGACCCAGCCAGGTGTCGAACACCTGCAGGCTGCTCGGGACTTTCTGAACGGGAAGAAAGTGAAAGATCACCGGCCAAACCGTTTCATTGATTCGGATCTGTACAAAGTCATGGAAGGAGCGGCATATTTGCTCCAGCTTCGTGCTGATCCGAAACTGGGGGCCACGCTGGATGAAATCGCTGAGGTTATTGAATGTGCTCAGCACGAGCACGGCTATTTGTACCCGTCGCACACGACTGGAGCAGGTCAGTCCAAAAACATGATGGGCGATGCGCCCTACACGTTTATTGTTCACAGCCACGAACTTTACAACGTTGGCCATCTTTACGAAGCGGCAATCGCCTACTACCAGGCAACAGGAAAAGACAAGCTGCTGAAGGTGGCCGAAAAGAGTGCTCAGCACATCAACAGAGTCGTTTTCGAAGGCGATCCGAATTACAACGCAGGCATGCCGATTCTGCAGGCTCCGGGGCATCAGGAAATGGAACTTGCCCTGGTCAAACTTTTCCGGATCACTGGAAGACAGCTGTACCTGGACATGGCCCGAAAGTTCCTTGAGATTCGCGGCGTCACTTACGTTCCTGATGGTGACGGCGTCATGTCGCCAACGTATGCACAGCAGCACGCGCCGGTGCTTGATCAGCAAGAGGCGGTCGGACACGCCGTTCGGGCCACCTATCTTTATTCTGCGATGGCTGACATCGGAACGTTCACGGCGCTGCCCGCCGCTGACCGCGAATCAAATTCACCCGATGTCCTCATCTACGGCGCGACTCCCGCGGGGATTGCCGCCGCGCTGGCCGCCGCCGAAGGAGATCGCAAGGTGTGGTTGGTCGAACCTACCGCACGCATCGGCGGGCTGACGACGCACGGTCTGTCGCACTCGGATTTTCACAGTTTCGAGGCGCTCAGCGGGCCGTTTCTCCAATTCAGCCAACGGGTGTTGCAGCATTACCGGGATGCCTACGGCGAGGATTCGGAACAGGTTCGCGATTCGTGGCGAGGCACGCATGGCGAGCCTTCGGTCAACCTCATGATCTTCGAAAAGATGCTCGCGGAGAAACCGACGATCACCGTGCTAAAAGAGCATCGGCTGATCGACGTCACGACGGAGAATCAAAGCATCACTGCGGGACGTTTTTCCCTTCCTGACAAAACCACCATCACGATCGAGGCCCGGTTGTTCATCGACGCGAGCTACGATGGCGATCTGTTGGCATCTGCCGGTGTTCCTTACCGCGTGGGACGCGAGGCCAGGTCGGAATACGGCGAATCGCTCGCGCCGGAAACCGCGGATGAAGAATTGCAGGGCTACAACTTCCGCCTCTGCATGACGCAGAATCCGACCAATCGCGTCCCGATTCCCGTGCCGGAGGACTATGATCGAGAGGACTATGCCGATCTGATTCCGCTGGTCGAAGCGGGTAAATTCAAATCCGCTTTTGGCTATCCGGGCAGACCGTTCGTTCTCAAGGCGCACCTTCCGGTTCTTCCCAACGGCAAACACGACATCAACGACGTGTCGAAAGGGTTGGTCCGGCTTTCACTGCCGGGTCACAACCTCAAATACCCCGATGGTGATCTCGCCACGCGTCGCCGGATCGAGCAGGAGCACCTCGACTGGCAACTCGGCCTGATTCATTTCGTGCAGACCGATCCCGCGCTTCCCGAGGAATTCCGCAAGGAAGCCGCCACCTGGGGGCTGTGCGGCGATGAATTCACGGAGACCGATCACATCCCGCCGCAGATTTACGTCCGAGAAGCCCGCCGCATGGTGGGACTGCGCGTCTACACGGAAGCCGACACAGAGTACGCTCCGAACGACGCCCGATCACGGTTACATCCGGACTCGATCGCAGTCGGAGAGTACAGTCACAACTGCCACGGCACCGATCACGAAGGTCCGATGATCGGCGGCCGACATACGGGGGAGTTCTATAAAGGTGTGGCGCCTTATCAGATTCCCTACGGAGTCATCATGCCGAAGAAGACTCGCAATCTGCTTGTTCCAACGGCGTGCAGTGCGAGCCATGTCGGCTTTTGCGCGATCCGTCTTGAGCCGATCTGGATATCACTGGGCGGAGCCGCCGGACATGCCGTCAACATGGCCCTGGAAGCGAATATTCCCGTGCAACAGGTCGATGTGCGCGCGTTACAGAAACGGATCTGGTCTCAGGGCGGTGCGACGATTCATGTCAGCGACGTACCACCCGGTCATCCCGACTTTGCCGCCGTGCAATGGTGGGCCGGACTCGGAGGTCTCCACGGAGTGGAACCTGCACCCGCAAAGCCAGGCACGCGCGGCAAACAGATCGTCAGCCAGTACTTCGAGGCCTTCCCGGGGCACGCCGCCAAACTTGATCAACCGCTGGATGATGCATTGAGGAACCGGTGGGCTGCCCTAGCGAAACAACATCACCTGATTGTTCCTGCCGAATCAACCACACGCGGTGACTGGATTCGCGAAGTGTTTGCCGCCTCGACGAATCTCTCGGCGAAGGAAGCGGCTCAAGGATTTGTTTCCCTGTTCGATGGCAAATCGTTTGCCGGCTGGGAGCACAACGGGAATTGGGAGATCAGGCAGGGCGCCTTTGTCAGGGTGCGTGGAGGAGGGGCGCTCACTTACGCCAAGGCGCTCGTTCCAGATGACTTTGAGCTGCGATTCGAATGGAAGGTCTCCAAGGAATGCAACTCCGGCGTCTATTACCGGCCAGCCCAGTATGAGTATCAAATTCTGGATAACGTCCACAGCCCCTACGGCGAAAACCCTCGGCAGGCAGCCGGCTCGCTATTTTTCTGCATGGCGCCCTCCAAAGACGCGACCAAACCCTTCGGCCAATGGAACAGCGGCCGGATTAAATGCAAAGGCACGGTCATCGAGCACTGGGTGAACGGTGAGCGCGTTTTGTCTTTCGACTACACAGATCCAAAGTGGGCCGACATGGTGAAGCTGCTGAAGATGCGTGGCGCGGATCTCACTGCCCGTGGCGGCCGGCTGTGGCTTCAGGACCACGGGCAGGATGTCTGGTTTCGCAAGCTTCGCTGGCGCGAGATTCCCGCTGACGAGCCAGTTGCCGCGAATCCAAAGTTCGTTCCTTTGCCTGTCAAGGGAGAAGCTCTGAAGAAGGAACAGGAACGCGTGCGGAAAATGCTGAAAGCACGGAAATTGAAGACCTCGGGAGAGATGATTTGAGTTTTTTCAATCAAGAGAACGCAGGTTGCTCACCTTGGAACACGGCAGAATGCCAGGGAAAAATCTTGGTCGCCGCTGTCGTGTTCTTTTTCACGCAGAGTCCTGCAAGCGCGGAGGATGACTTTGCATTGCAGCTGCTGGGCGCGTCCGACGCGCAGATCGAGAAACTTGATGCAGGTAAGAAGGCCAGCCTGCTCGAATTGGCTCCCGTTCATCTGCCGACAGATCCGCCGGGAGATTGCAATCACTATGGCTGGCCCGTCGCGACGATGTCGGGAGATGCGATCGTTGTGATGCACCGGCGCATTCCCGGACATCGGGCCAAGGGCGCCGGCAAGCCGCATCCGGCAATGTCCTACGGCGTGGTGCTGCGTAGCAACGATGGCGGCAAGTCATGGTCCGAGCCTTACGACTTGCGGGACTGCATGAAGCCGGAAGATCGCAACCGCGGTGGCATCGTACCGCTTTCTCACCGAGCGAAGTTCGACAAAGGAAACAAATCGCAGCTCGGCTACAAAGTCCACTTGCACGCGATCGGGACGACCCGTGACGGCGCGGTCATCGCTGTGAACAACCACGGTGTCTTCCGCAGTGACGATGCGGGCCGCACGTGGAAACATTTTTCCGAGGCTTTACGTGAGGACACTTTCAAGCACGCAATCATCAACATCGGCCCGCACATTCTCGACGATCCCAAGCACGGTCTGCTCGTGTTCGGCAACTGGTTCGGCGAAGTGGATCAATACCATAAGTACTCCGAGAAACTCGTGGTTCTCCGTTCCGCCGATGGCGGCGCAACATGGCGATCCGAAGAACATCCAGCCGGGTTCAAGCAATACGAACCGGCGGCGCTCTTCCACGATGGATAATATCACATCGTCACCCGCGAGCAGAACCAGGTGCGAGCCCACCGGCAGATGATCTGGTTACCTGGCCAGAAGCCGACCATCACGAAAACCAACCTGCAAGACCCGCGACTCGTGGACACGGTCGACCTGTCGTTCAATCCGGTGACAAAGCGGTTCGAAATTGTGCGTAGCGAGCGGAATCGCATGGAGCTATAGCTGTGGAGCATCGCGCCAGAGGACTGGTCCCAAGGCAAGTGGCGTCGTGAGTGCCGCCTGTTTCAGCGCCGGGGAAAATTCTACGGAGACGCTGATGGTTTCCATCCCGCTGGAGCAGTCATCGACGAAGAACGCGGAGTTCAACACATTTTCATCTATGCCGGCCACCCCAACGGCCCCGCCGGAGTTTTTCGCATCAGCCGCACGCTCGATACGCCGAAACTGAGCGCGGTTCTCAAGACACTCGCCCCATGAAACCCACCCTAACACTCATCATCGCCCTGATCTTCGCGTCGCCTGTTTCACCAACGTTGGCGCAGTCAGACGCTGGCCAGACCATCACACTTGCCAGCGACGGGCGGGCGAGTTGCCAGATCGTATCGGCTTCGGACGCGGAGGGGATTGAGGATTATGCGGCCCAGACGCTGGCGGGTTATCTGAAGGAAATGACCGGCGCGGAGTTTCCCGTCGTCTCGCCCGATGAATTCAAGGTGGATCGGCCGGCGATCTTCGTGGGGCTGAGCGAACCGGCGTTGGCACGGCTGGGATCGGAGCCACTAGCGAAGCTGCGTGATAAGGAGCACGTCGCGCGCAGCGTCGGGCAGGACATCCTGCTCTACGGCAAGGGGCATCGCGCGAGCCTCGATGCGGTGATGGAGTTTCTCGAAAACTCGCTCGGTTGGCGGTGGTATTCGCCCTTCGAAAAACCCGTCGTGCCGAAGCGGCCGACGTTGACGTTGAAACCGTTATCCCGGCAACGCGGTTTCGACTTCGTGTCGCGTCAACTCGCGACTCGCTTCGACGGCGACTTCTACCTGCAGCACAGCGTCAACATGGGCTTGGAGACGAAACTGCGCAATCGCGGTCAGACGGTCCCCGGACATCTGCGTTCGTGGCTGCCCAACGAGAATTTCGTGCATACCTCGTTTGCGTACATCCCGCCGACGCCAAACGACAAATACGCGAACGGCTTTCAGTGGGTCACAAAGCGAAACTACTTCGAGACGAACCCGGAATTCTTTTCCGTTGGCGCGTCCGGGAAGCGAGTTGCGAACCTGCAACTCTGCTACAGCCGCCGCGGTCTGCGGGACGAACTGACTCGTCAGGTGCTGCGGCAGATCGAACTTTCCGGCCCACGGCAGCTCATCATGATCGACGCCGCGGACACGCCGGGCCGCTTCTGCCATTGTGATGACTGTATCGGGCTGGAGCAGCGCTTTCAGACTCCCGGCGGCCCTCTGTTCGATTACTTGATCGAGTTATGCAGCGTGCTGAAACGCGAGCACCCGGAGACGCGGGTGAAGACGCTGGCTTATCGCCGCAGTCAATCGCAGATTCCACCGCGTTTGCCTGGGGGCGAGAAACTGCCAGACAACCTCGTCATCGAATTCGCGCCGATCGAGGATTGCTACTTCGCCGACTGGACACATCCCAACCCGAAGATTCAGGAGACACTTCGGCATCTGAAGGACTGGGCGGCGATCACCACGCCAGGAAACCTCTGGGCGTGGATGTATCCGAACCCGTGGGGCACGGGACACGAGATGCCCGTTGGCAATGTCGAGCGGGTCTTCACCAACATGCGGCTGATGCACAAGGCCGGCGTGCGCGGCATCTTCCTCGACCACCACGGCGTCAACTCGCGCAGCGGCTGGAGCGAATTGCAGGCGTTTCTGGTGCTGAAGCTTTCGCAGAACATCAAAGCGGACACTGATGCGTTGATAACGGAATTCACCGACCACGCGTTCGGTCTGGCCGCTCCGCAGATGCGGCGGTATCTCACAGAACTGGAAGCCGCCCGCAAAGCCATGAGCACATTGCCAGCGGGCGTTTCCTACAAATCTCGCAATCTGGATGACCGCACGTTTCCCTATCTGACGCCGACCAACCTGCATCGCTGGCAGCAGTTATTCGAACAGATGGACGCCGCCACCGCGAAGCTGCCGCGCGAAAGGGATAACGTGCGATCACAGCGACGTGAACTGGACATCGCCACGCTCTGGAAATGGTTCGACCTGCGGGCCGCCTGGCCGGACGTTTACACCGATCATCGGAAAGTCGCCGAACGTGTCCTCGCCGCGAACAAGGCCAGGACGCCCTCGGGAGTTGTTCCTGTCTGGACACTCGGCGAGCCACTCGTCGCCCACTTTGTCACCCTGATTGACGCGGGTGGCGAAAAGCCTTTGCCTGCGGAATTCGACGGCATCGCTCGGGATCGCATCCGCACCTTCCTCCCCAGAAACAATGCCCGGGGCGAGAAGAAACGCAGCATCCAGGACCCTGAAGCCGGCTTCGGCACGTCCGCTGTGGTGGACCAGCCGCAGATGCCGTTTCGCTGCGGCTTCAGCGAATGGAAATCCCGCGTGCCCAGCGTCGTCACGCACGGCCCGCGTCT
>JAQWLN010000196.1 GCA_029247265.1 Fuerstiella sp. | reverse complement strand
GCCTGAGTCGTCGTATAACCCTGATCTTCTACCATTGATATCGCGTTCCGCCGAAACTCGTCGCTGTGTTTACGACGGACCTGTTTCACTGATTTCTTCGACATTCCTGACGCTCCTTGCGTGTACTATAACACGCTTAATGGAGCGCCCACTATTCGTAGGGAATTCCAAGCTGCTTGTTGCGGGACAACGATGCTTCAGGTCACTATGCTGTTCAGTCTGCGTATGGGTAATTCTGAACTGCTGAACCTGCCTGCCTCACTCTTGTTGTCTCATGACCGCCGCCGCGGACACAGTGATCCGGACTATCCCATTGCGGTTGCCGGACATCTTTTTCTGGTTACGCTAACGGCGGAGGGACTGCGGGAGTTATTTCCGGAGCCATCCAATGCTGCGACGTCGAAACTTCCTGACTACTTCGGCCGCGCTGGCTGCGTCTGCAATGGTGCCCTCTGCAATCCATGCTGTGCCGCCGTCGGTGACTCGAAAGAAAATCGCTTTCATCGGAACTGTGGTGTTTGAGCATTCACACGCCCAGCACTTTCTGGATCGTCTGAGCGTCGGCTACACATGGAAGGGGACGTGGCAGTCACCTCGAGTCGATGTTGCATCTGTCTACCTTGATCAGTTTCCCGGATCAGACCTGGGCCGAGAGCGGATCGGACGTTACGGGTTGAAGCAGTACGACAGCATTCGCGACGCACTGACTCTGGGAGGAAAATCACTGGCGGTGGATGGTGTTGTCATCATCGGCGAACATGGGAAATATAAAAAAACAGAGAAGGGGCAGACTCGCTATCCGCGATACGAATGGTTCAAGAAGGTTGTTCGTGTGTTTGAAGAAAGCGGTCGTTCTGTTCCGGTATTCAACGACAAACATCTTTCGACGGACTGGAAGGAATCGGTCGAGATGGTCGCTGATGCACACCGCCTTGGCTTTCCGTTTCTGGCGGGATCTTCATTACCGGTGACAATGCGGCATCCATCGATCGACTTGCCTATTGGTGCCGATCTGAAGGAGAGTGTCTGCGTGGCGTACGGCGGAGTCGATAGCTACGACTTTCATGCCTACGAGACTGCGCAGTGCATGTCTGAGCGACGTCGTGGAGGCGAAGTCGGGATCAGCAGCGTGCACGCACTGAAAGGTGATGCCCTGTGGTCGATGCTGGAATCAGACGACCGCAAAATTACTCGTGACTTGTTCGTCGCCGCCTTGACGCGAAGCCATAACCTGCCTGTTGAAGGTGGGTTCCCGACCGGCAAGGTCACCTACGTATGGGCGAAGAAGTCGTTGCCTGAGACGACCGGATTTTTTGTACAGCACCGAGATGGATTTCGCACGACCGCATTCCTCACAGGTATCCGGGATTTTAACTATGCCGGTTACATTGGTTCCAGCAAAGAAATTGTTTCCTGCCAGATGTATCTGCCGATGCCCGGTCGTGGTTCTACAACCGCCGATTTTTTCAATCCGTTGACTCGGCATATCGAAGACGTCGTACTCACCGGAAAAACGCCCTACCCTGTTGAGCGAACTCTGCTGACCAGTGGAATGGTGATTGGAGGAGTTGAGTCCCTTCACGCCGGCCAGGTGCTTACGGAAACGCCGGACATGGCAGTGAAGTACACGGTGCCGAATACGTCCACCTTTTGGCGCGATTGAATCATAGCTCCTGCTGGTGCCATGTTGCCTGTTGTTTTGAGATGCAGTAGTTCACGGATGAACGGACTTTGGCTCTGCGTTTGATTCGTCTCTGTATATGACGCCGTCTTTCATCACGAAAACGACGTCATAGGTCGCGGTGATGTCCTTGATGGGGTCTCCTTCTACCGCCACCACATCTGCGATCTTATTCGCTTCCAGAGTGCCCAGGCGATCATCGATCTTCAGTAGACGTGCGGCCTCCAGCGTCGCCGACTGAATAGCCTTCATGGCCGGCATTCCGCCATCCACCATTAATTCGAACTCCCGGGCGTTTTCGCCATGTACGGAAACGCCGGAATCCGTGCCGAAGGCGATTTTCACGCCCGCAGCATAAGCTCTTCTGAAATTGTGTTTTGCGACGGGCCCGATGGTGGCAGCTTTGGGGCGAACGATGGCTGGAAAGTAGTCTTCCTGCTGAGACATCTCAGCGACCCAGACACCGGCGGAGATTGTCGGCACAAGGTATGTTCCGCGTTCCTTCATCAACTGCATCACCTCGTCCGTCATGAACGTGCCATGCTCGATGGAGTCAACACCGGCCAGGACAGCACGCTTCATGCCTTCCGCTCCATGCGCATGTACGGCGACCGTCATGTCGTAGTCCTTAGCTGTCACCACAACAGCCCGTAGTTCCTCTTCCGTAAACTGCGGATTTCGGCCGTTGCCGGCGAGGCTCAGTACTCCACCTGTGGCGGTCAGCTTGATGAGGTCTGCTCCGTCCTTGTAGCGCTGGCGGACCGCCTTGCGTACTTCATCGGGGCCGTTGACGACGCCATCAACCGGCCCGGCATCGCTTCGGAAATCTCCTTTCAGTCCATTCGTCGGATCAGCGTGCCCTCCGGTGGTTGCCAGGGATTTTCCGGACGTGAAGATACGCGGGCCCACGATCCAGCCTTTATTCATGGCTTTCCGCAGGGAAACCGAATTTATCCCGTTGTCGCCAAGGTCACGCACAGTCGTAAATCCAGCCAGCAGCGTGCGTTTGGCGTAGACCGTTGAACGCAGCACGTAATCTGCATGATTCATGAAGAACTTGTCTGAATACACTTTCTTATGATGCTGAGACATCAGATGTGTATGCATGTCCATCCATCCTGGCATCACCGTGCAGTTTTGCAGGTCAATCAGTGTGTCCTTCTCAGTGGGGGCAACATAGCCTGACTCAACGGCGACGATACGGTTGCCGTCAATGACTACAGACACTGTTTCGTGGACTGCTCCGTCGTGTCCGTTGATGAGACGACCGGCATGAATGATGGTGCCGGCGCTGACGTGTCCCGTGAAGCCAGTCAGCAGCAAGACAACAGCCAGTGATCTTAACAGCATGAAAACTCTCCTGTTGTGTTTGCAGAAATGTTGAGTCGGACGTCGTTGCACGTACGCTGACATCGTATCTGGATACCGTTGGAGTCGCGAATGTCTCTGGTTGAATCCAGCGAAGCGTGTCCGAAAAGGCAAACGGCTGGAAGGCGGGAGTCACCGTTCCTGCTGATCATGCCGCAGTTCGACTGTGGCGGCCGGTTCCCCGAAACCATCGTCGTATCGTCAGCGGTCACACAGGTGGGGTAGATGCAATCAGCGAAACTTCGCATCATGTTGTGGTGAACGATTTTCGAGTGCGAAAGTCGGCCGTTGGGTTACTGATGCCGGAGTATTCATTGCATGTTGCTGAAGTGGCTGAGACGCAGACGTCGAAGGAATCTGACTGCTCAGCCGTTTCCGGAAGAGTGGAATGAGATTGTCAGGACAAATGTATTTCACGATCAGCGACTGAGTGACGGACTGAGAAACCAACTGCGAAAGTTGATTCGGGTGTTTGTCGCTGAGAAAAATTGGGAGGGTTGCAACGGGTTTGCAGTTACCGATGAAGTGAAAGTGACCATCGCTGCTCAGGCGTGTCTGCTGGCACTGGGCCTGCAGGATGTGTACTTCGATCACGTACTGTCGATTCTTGTCTATCCCGATTCGTACATCGCTCAGACAGTGGAGACGACGCGCGCTGGAGTCGTTGTCGAACGTGGCCATGCTCGGCTGGGGGAAGCGTGGTGGCGGGGGCCGGTTATTCTGTCCTGGTCTGACGTGTTGGCGGGGGGACGCCGGGTGTCACCTGGCCGGAATCTGGTGTTTCACGAGTTTGCTCATCAACTGGACATGATGAACGGTCGCATGGTTGATGGAACTCCGCCGCTGGAAACGAAAGAAGATCTGCAGCGCTGGGTGGAAGTTCTTGAACCGGAATACAAACAGCTGGTGGAACGGTGCCGGCGCGGACATCAAGGTGTTATCGACTGTTACGGGACCACCAATGTTGCCGAGTTCTTTGCTGTGGTTACCGAAGTTTTCTTCGAACGTCCGCAGTCGCTAAGCAGTCATCACCCGCATGTCTACGATGAGTTGAGGGGCTTTTTTCAGCTGGACCCGTTGTCCTGGCAGGAATAATCAGCGGCGCTGACGGCGCTGACGGCGCTGACGGCGCTGCTCACATTGCCAGAGGGGCAGGAAAGGGCAGCCGGGCCGCTGTTGTGAGCGATGGAATTCGAAGCGTGGCGACACGTCAGCAGCATGCCATATTGCGGTGTCAGGGCACATCCAATCAGGTGCCCGTCAGTGATCCTGCTCGTCCATTGAGGGGCCGCCGCCAGACGAAGGTTGCCTTCGTCGCAAATAACGTTGGTGTCATAGTGACGATTCAATTCAAGGTCAGTGTCACTCACAAGGCACAATCCGTGCAATGAATAGTTAACGATTCGAGCTTCCCGTTGGTCCTCGCCAGCGGCAATCAGAGTTCTCAGGTCGACCGGGTAGCGAATGTCCATGCGTCGTTCATCGATCAGCCGATCATCCAGGAGCATGTCCAGACGGTTACCGGAAAACAGGGCGACGATACTGTTTTCGCCCTCTGTTCTGAACCAGTGGGCGATGCCGGGTTGTTCCGTCAGCATTAGTCTTCCACGTTCCCAAAGTGAAAACGTAACTAGGTCGCCGGCTGTCGGCTGGCCCGAGGCCCTGGGAACGATCAGGACCAGTTCCTGCGAGCCAATGGCCCGGACGGCGCATTTGACCACGGCTCTGTCTCTGCAGGTCACATGCACCGTGACATCGGGAAGTTTTCCCGCAGTCAGTCGACGATCAGGACTTTCGTCAAACAGCACGGCGGGCCTCCGTTCGCCCGGATCGTCGTGATCTTCAATGCTGTTCTTTGGTTCCGATACCGAGTTCCTGACCATGCAACGTGTCCCCCCTTTGGCCAATCCTGTCATGCACTCAAGGATATGCTGCCATTCGGACCGATTGTGAAGTTGCCCGAAAGATGGCGGTTTGCACAGATTTGCCACTGAAGTCGGTGCGGGTTATGCGGAAAACAAGGGCAGTAATCCGTTGCCGGAAAAGATGTGTCGGTGCCGGACTGCCACGGTGCGCCCGTTAGTTCACGCATATGTGATCACGAAACCGATACGCCCTGAGGGCAGTTGCTGGGGCGTCGCTGCTGCAATGTGCTGCAGGGCCTAAATCGGAAACGACCGGACATCTGCCTGCCCTGTTGGTAAACTGGTTCCGAGACCACTTTCATGAATTCCGGATTCCCGACGAACAGATGAGCTACAATATCGCCATTCGCCGATTGGTTTTCTGCCTGGTAGTCCTGTCCACAACGGTAGTGTCGGCCGGGACGCCGGAGGGTCGGGAGTGGCCTTTTCACCTTCCGCGAGTGACAGAGCCGCCGAACGTTCCGTCCGACTGGTGTCGTAACGGAGTCGATGCGTTTGTTCTTAAGCGACTGAATGAGGCCGGATTGAAACCGGCTCCTGAGGCGACGCGTCGGCAACTTGTGCGTCGATTGTATTTCGACCTGCTTGGCCTGCCGCCGAATCCTGATGAGGTTGAGTCATTTCTTAACGACAAATCCGCAGACGCCTATCCTGCACTTGTTGATCGCCTGCTGCAGGATCCACGATACGGAGAACGGTGGGCTCGGTTGTGGCTTGATCTGGCTCGGTACGCCGACACCGCTGGCTACGAAGGCGATCCGGATTTACCGCATGCGTGGCGATATCGCGACTACGTGATTGACGCGTTCAATAGCGACAAATCGTACGCCGAATTCATCAGAGAACAGATAGCGGGTGACGAGTTCGAGGAAATTATGGGAGCGGGTGAGTTACCAGGCACTCCCCCCGAACGCATGGTGGCGATGACGTTTCTCAGGCTGGCGCCGTTCACGGAACCTCGCGGCGATGAATCGCGACACGAATTGCTTAGTGAGATGACATCCACCGTGAGCTCGGTGTTTCTTGGATTAACCGTTGGTTGCGCGAAGTGTCACGATCATAAGCACGACAATATTCCCACCAGAGATTTTTATCGGCTGAAGGCATTCTTCGCGACTGTGTCGATTCCGCGTCCCGAACTCGGTGACGGGTTTCAGATTGGTGGTTCACTGGCCGCACCGTTCTATCGCAATGGCGAAGGGGCATGGGCAAACGAGCAGCGGGGAAAATTCGAACGCGAAATTGAACAGGCGAAGCAGCAGTTGGATCAGCTTACCCGGATCCTGACAGAGCAGCTCGGCGGTCAGGCTGGCTTCGGGATGCAGGCGATGGGTGGTCAGTTGGGAAATAACTATGTTTTCGAACGGACTCCCCTGCACAAGGGTGATCTGCATATGTCAATGATCAACTGTGACGGAAACCAGTGGACGTTCTTTACCGACAACGATGTCGAACAACGTACCGGTAGTAACGCCGGTTCGAATCAGGGGCAGTGGTTTGGCGATCTTTCCAGCCCGCAGCACATATCGCTGGGGCAGTATTCAGAAGGGACCGGGCAGATCAAGGTTGCCGACGCCAATCATGTCGGTGAAATCGCTCACATTCTGATTTATGATCACCCATTGAACGCATCTGAGCGGGAGGCGCTGGACGTCTGGCAGATGTCGCGACGCGAGTCGGCGCTGACGACTGGCGAAGATTCCGCTTCGCCGCCAGGTGAGGGCCTGAGATTCTGGCTTGATGCTGCAGACATTGATGCGAATTCCGCGAGTCCGAATCCTCCCGTTGGCAGTCCGATTTCACAATGGACGGATCGTATTGTCGGGATCACGATCGCGCAGGAAGATGCCAGCCGTCAGCCTGTTCTGTCTGTGATCGAATCTCACGGGAAAGCAACAGGAATGGTGGGGGTCCGATTCAGGGATGATTTCCTGACAGGTCCGGTCAACGACGCTGCATTCATCCAGCATCAGAGCGGCTCGCTGGTGATGATCTATACAGCGCGGCATTCACACGAGGGCTACGGTTTTGAAGTCGGGGGCAATGGGGCGTTCCTGAGTACGTTTGTCAATCCCGCTGCGTCCGCTCGCGAAAGTCTGAAGTCGGTTCTTGCGGATACAGACAACCCGCTGGTGTCGGCCGAAGACAGGCGGCGGTATCGTAGACTGTCCGGCCGTGAGGGATTCTTGCGTCAGCAGATCAAACGGTTGCAGCCTGTCGCCATGTCACTGCGACATTCTTTTGGTCCGCCGTACGAACCCGGGGTGCCGACTTCGCGGGTCATGATCCGCGGCGAGTACGACAATCCGGGTGAAGTTGTCACTCCCGGGTTTCCCAGTTGCGTCACGGGCAATGACGCCCCTGCAGAAATCAGACTGGATCCGTTCAAACGCTGGCCCACGCGCAGTCGGCGTATGGTGCTGGCGAATTGGATCGCCAGTCCGAATAATCCTCTTACCGCGCGTGTGATGGTGAACCGACTCTGGCACTGGCATTTTGGCCGCGGCATCGTTGCCACACCCAGCGATTTCGGGCATCTCAGCGGTGGGGCTTCTCATCCTGAGTTGCTGGACTGGTTGGCTCTGGAGTTCATCAAGGGGAACTGGAGTGTGAAGAATATCCATCGGCGGATCGTGAAGTCGGCGGCATATCGTCAGACGTCTGTCCACGACAACAGTCAAGCCTTAACGATTGACCCAGGCAATCAATTGCTGTGGAGATTTCGTCGACGCCGACTGGAAGCGGAAGCGGTGCGCGACAGTGTCCTGGCAGTCAGCGGTCGGCTCAACACTGAACAATTCGGGCTGCCGATCTTCCCGCCGCTACCTGGTGACATTGAAGAACGCGTTAAATATTCCAACAGCAAATGGGACACTCAGACGGGGCCTCAGGGGCGTAAACGCAGCATCTATATTTATCAGCAGCGAACGCTGACCATGCCGTTCATGCAGTCATTCGATTCGCTGGTGTGTGATGAGTCCCGCCCGAGACGGCAGCATTCCGTGACCTCGTTGCAGGCACTGGCGATGTACAACGGACATTTTGTCAGTGAGGAAGCGAAACACTTTGCAAAGCGGGTCAGCAGTGAAGTTGATACGGGAATTGTGCAACAGATCGAACACGCATTTCAGATCGCTCTTGGCCGACCACCGTCCGGGGACGAAATGGACGAAATGAAAACGATTGCAGATTCGGATACGGCCGGACTTGTGGCGGTCTGTCGCGTTCTGCTGAACACCAACGAGTTTATCTATGTCGACTGAAAGTCTTCAGAGCCACACGACGGTGGCAACCGGCGAGACTCAGGCCCGAGTCGATCTGACTGCCATCCTGCGCTGGGCGGATCGTCAGGGGCTGAGCGAAGGCATCTGCAATCACTTCAGTTTGCTGCTGCCGGGGACGTCAGATCAGTTTCTGCTGAATCCGCAGGGAGTGCACTGGTCTGAGATGCGTGCTTCTGACCTGATCGTCGTTAACGGCGACGGAGAGCTGACCAAAAGGAAATACCCTGCAGAGCCATCTGCATTCTTCATTCACTCCAGTGTGCACCGCAGCCGCCCGTCGGCCAGGTGCGTACTGCACGCCCATCCGCCGTATTGCACGGCTTTGTCCTGCATCGAAGGTGGTCGGGTGGAAATGTGCAGTCAGAATGCGATTCGGTTCTACGGTCGATTGGCTTACGACGATACATACAACGGAGCGGCCTTTGATGCTGCCGAAGGTGATCGGATCAGCGCGAAACTGGCTGACAGAGATATTCTGTTGATGGCGAACCACGGTGTGCTGGTTGTTGCAGAAGACGCAGCGCAGGCTTTCGATAATCTTTATTACCTGGAACGTGCGGCGATGACACAGGTGCTGGCGTTGAGTACCGGCCGACATCTGCGAATGATCCCCGAGGATGTGTGTCGCATGGCATACGAACAGTTTGGGTCAGAGACTGCACAGGCTTATCATTGCCTGGAGGCCATCAAGCGAATCCTGATGCGGGAATGTCCGGAATTCGTGCAGTAGATCGGACCTACAGCGGAGAACATTTCTAAATGAACTCATATGCTCTCAATCGACGGCGTTTCCTGAACAGCGCCTATACCGGGATCGGAGCGTTGGCGCTCAGCGATTTACTGGTTCGTGAACCCGCTGGTGCAGCGGTTTCTTCTGATCGGCTTGCCGAACGGAAGCAGCATCTGCCGCGACGCGCGAAACACTGCATCTTTCTGTTCATGCAGGGCGGTGTCAGTCAGCTTGACTCGTTTGAATATAAGCCGCAGCTGAACGAAATTCATGGGCAGTCGTTGCCTCGCATTCCCGATATTTCCGGTGAACTTCAGGGGCGATTGTCCTTTCCACACGTGGCCATCGGCAGCCCGTTTGAGTTTCAACAGCATGGTGAATCCGGACATTGGTTTTCGAATCTGTATCCGCACCTGTCGGAACACGCGGACACGCTGGCCTTCGTTCGTGGCATCCGGACAGACAATCAGAATCACGGACCGTCTACGCTGCACGTGACGACCGGCAGCCAGCTTCCCGGCAGTCCTTCGGTCGGTTCCTGGATCAGCTATGGACTTGGCTCGACCAACAGTAACATGCCTGGCTACGTTGTGATCCAGGACCGAAGGGGTGCTCCGGTCAATGGCGCGTCCGTCTGGGCCAATGGGTATTTGCCGGCTTCTCATCAGGGCACCCTGCTGCGTTCAAATGGCTCACCCATTCTGAACCTGAGTCGTCCGGACGGAATCTCACCGGCTCAGCAACGCCGTGAATTTGATGCTCTGGCATCGCTCAATCGTCGACATCTGGAGTCACGTTCCGGCGACACGGAGTTGGCTGCACGTTTGAACGCGTATGAGCTTGCCTTTCGAATGCAGGCGGAAGCTCCGGAGCTTGTTGACCTGACCGGCGAAACTCAGGCCACGCAGCAATTGTACGGATTGGACGACGCGGCGACGTCAGGTTTCGGTCGCCAGTGTCTGCTGGCCCGACGAATGGTCGAAAGCGGAGTACGTTACACACTGCTTGTTCACGGCGTGCAGATCGGGCCGCACAGCTGGGACGATCACGGCGACGTACAGGGGGGCATGATTCGTCATTCACGTGAAGTTGATCAACCTGTGGCGGCGCTGTTGACTGATCTGCAGCAACGCGGTTTGCTGGAAGAGACGCTGGTTGTCTGGGCCTCCGAAATGGGACGGACGCCGTTTCGCAACGGGGCGATGGGAAAGAAACCTGGTCGTGAACACAACTCGTGGAACCTTGTGATGTGGATGGCGGGCGGCGATGTGAAGGGTGGAGCAAGCGTCGGCCAGACAGACGAGTTCGGATTGCGTTCCATTGATGAAGGAATTCACATTCGTGATGTGCACGCTACGGTCCTGGACCTGATGGGGCTGGATGACGACCAGCTTCGCTTTCTGCACGCTGGACGCATGAGGCAATTGACTGACGTCGGTGGTGAAATTCTGCAGGATATTATTTCCTGAGCAGCCGCGCATGTCGCTGGCAGTGACAAACGATTGCACAGCGCTGACGCTATTCAGGACTGCAGGCCCAGCTTGTCGTGCTGGCTGGCCAGTGCCTGTTCATAGCGCTGATAGGCCTCTTCATCCCTTTGACAGCTGACTCCCTTGAACACCATCGCAAAAGACCTGCGTTGTCTGTTCGTCGACTGATTGGCATCAGCACGATGAACCGTCCAGCCATGGTGCACGGTCGCGTCACCCGGGGCCAGTGAAACGGGAACTTCCCGAGCCATGTCATCGTCGCCGTAGTTGGAAATGCCCTGAGAAAATCCGAGCACGGAACTACGGTCATGCGGCCGAGCCCCGTCAACGTGTGATCCCGGAACGTAGCGCAAGCATCCGTTTTCTGTATCCACAGCATCGAGAGCTACCCAGATGGTCAGCACCTTGGGTGGAGTCAGATTGAAGTAGTAATTGTCCTGATGCGGTGGCGTCTTATGGTCGGTGCCTGGTGGCTTGTTGAACCACTCAGGGGAATCGCAGCAAGCTTCCTCTCCGAGCAGAGTTTCTGCCAGTGCTTTCCATTTCGGATGTGATGCGTATGTGCAGAAAAACTCATCACCGGTCATGTGCTGCAGTTGTTTCAATGTCTCAGGGCGGCTGCGGTCATCATAGAACGCAGCGGCATCCGAAAGTTGCGGAACGACATCGGCGATATAACGGTCGAGCTCGTCAGTCAGGAAGTTGAGTTCGTTCGTGTCAAGAAACTGCCGGACGACAACGAATCCTTCGTTACTGAAGTGTTGACGAGGCATCGATGAATCTCCTGAAAAATGGCAGGTGCCGCGCCGTCGGAACTCCGTCCATTCTCCGACGGCAGGCAATTTCTCTCGCACCGCACTGTGAACGTCCGTTTTACGTTTTGAATTCAATGAGCACTTCTCGAAACGTGTTCGAGCCGACATTCTTTGCACTGTGCGTCGCCGGCACGGCGGGATATCCCGGGCGGTCGGAAATGATTTGATCACCACTAACCCCGAAAGCGACAGCAGCGCCGGCTTCCAGTTCGACGTTGTACAGCAGCTCGTTTTTCGGGCCGAAGACCTCCAGAGTTGATCCCGAGACGACGCGGACAACATAGTTTAACGTGTGCGTGTGCATCGCGCCGTTCTGTCCTGGCTCGAGGTCAAGGTGCCAGACAATCACCCGGTCGTCTTCGAAGACGTTTTGTGTTCCCACTTCGGACATGAGAATCGACTCATCTAAAGGTTGAGGATCATGGGGCCATCGCAGACGTCCTGTCGTGACCTTATAGCCTGACAAATGATGGCGCCCTGTGCAGGTATGCTTCAGGTTCCGCAGAAGGTCGCGTGCACGACTTCGTCCGGCGCCGGCGGAACTTCATATTCAGAGGACTCCGCCCGTTCCGTGAACGGCTGTTGCAGCACGTGGTTGAGGCGGTGGAATGGTTCAAAGTCGCCTTCGTTGCCGGCCTTAATCGCTTCTTCAATACGATGGTTGCGCGGAATGTAGATCGG
This sequence comes from Fuerstiella sp., assembly GCA_029247265.1. Lineage (GTDB taxonomy): Bacteria > Planctomycetota > Planctomycetia > Planctomycetales > Planctomycetaceae > Fuerstiella. The sequence continues at coordinate 6,556 of JAQWLN010000196.1, read as the reverse complement.
ATTGCTACGACGCATCAGGTCCAGAGTCCGGTCGCGGTCAACATCCTGCAGGCGCGTGCGCCAGGCTTTCAGCCACGAGACGATTTCGGTGGGCTGGTTAAACTGGCGAGTGACTTCGTCGTCGCTGCCTGTGTCGAGTACAGTCGCAAGGTGTCGGAAGACCAATGTGAAGTCGGATTCACCGTTCGCCATCGTCTGCAGCAGCGATTCCACCAGGTTCCAGTCGTCAGTGTCGCCGCCTTCCAGTCCGATTTTTGCCGTCAGACGCGAATGCAGTGCCGATTGGTGCAGATCGGTAAAGGCGTCGAGCGAGGATTCGGCCATAGTGATCGCTTTTTTCTGATCGGTGTGCAGCAGAGGCAGAAGCGTTTCGGCGAAACGAGTCAGATTCCATTGCCCGATCGGCCCCTGATTGCCGAAGGCGTAGCGCCCGTCGCGATCGATCGAACTGAATGTTTTCGCGGGATGGTAGGTGTCCATAAAGGCGCACGGACCGTAATCGATTGTCTCGCCCGAAACGGTCATGTTGTCAGTATTCATGACACCGTGGATAAATCCCAGCTGAATCCAGTGAGCAATCAGCCGGGCTTGCCGCTCGATCACCTGGTTCAGCAGCGCGAGGTATGGGTTTTCTTCCTGCTGAACGGCAGGGTAGTGGCGGGCGATGACATAATCGGCCAGCACTCGCAGATTGTCATCGTCATGACGAGCAGCGAACCACTGAAACGTGCCAATGCGGATATGCGACTGAGCGACGCGGGTGAACACACCACTAGGCATCATGCCTTCACGAACGACGTGGTCTCCGCTGGCGACTGCAGCCAGTGCACGGGTGGTTGGCACGCCGAGCGCAGCCATAGCTTCAGATACGAGGTATTCACGCAGCACCGGACCCAGCGCTGACCGACCGTCACCGCGGCGGGAAAACGGAGTTGGGCCGGAACCCTTCAGCTGAATGTCACGGCGGATACCGTCGTTGCCGACGACTTCGCCCAGCAGAATAGCGCGACCGTCGCCGAGTTGCGGTGAAAATCCTCCGAACTGGTGTCCGGAATACGCCATGGCCAGAGGATCAGAACCGTTCGCCTGTTGGTTGCCGGACAGGATGGCAAGACCTTCCAGGGAATCAAGTCCGGCGGCGTCGATACCGAGTTCGGTCGCGAGGCTGTGGTTCAGCCGGATCATCGCTGGCGCGCTGACCCGTGTGGGGGCGACCCGCTTGAAGAAGGCATCCGGCAGACGGGCGTAAGTGTTGTCGAAGGTGAAGGGCATGGATGGCGATCTGATAACGGAATCATTCAACCGTGATGATTTAACACGGTTCACGTGATCAGGCAATGGTATGGGGCCTATTTGCCGGGGTTCCGTCGAAGGCGCTTGTTCCGTGATCGTGACCAGGGTGGGGCATAGAGCTACACCGACAGTCAATCCATGAAAGGATCATTCTGTTCGCTTAGGAAGACAAGTCGAGGCGGAACAGGCAATCTTGTGCAAATACACGATTCACGGAAATGTTGAAGCCGATTCTCCACCCCGATTTGTGAAAGACTTGCAAAATCCATGGCGCAGGTTGGTACACTTTAGGTTTCAGATGCCCGAAATAGGTTCGTTTTCTGGCGGTCGCTAGGCAGCAACGACAGCGGAAGCCGGAGACAGAGCTGTGGCGACACTATTGCGTTCAGGAAAGCAGAATCATTCAGAACCAGGTACGCACCACTCTGGTGACGACGGGCACGAGACCTCAGGTCGCCAGTCGTGGGTAGGTGGTCTGCTGGCGATCGGTGTCGTCGCGGTGTTGATTGGCGTGAGTGTGTGGTTCCGGTCAGCGACATCGGCTCGTGAGGTCGGCCCGGCGCTGGTGCATACGATGTCGCGCGGTACGGTGATTGTCAGTGTTACCGAACAGGGGACACTGGAGAGTTCCAGGAACACTGAAATCAAATGTCGGATTCGGGGTGGGTACGGCGGTCGTGGCGGACGCAGCACTGTCACCTGGGTCATTCCGTCAGGCACGGAGGTGCAGGCGGGTGACGAGTTGGTCCGGCTGGACACCAAGCTGATCGAAGAAACCGTTAGCTTGGGAAAGACGGACTTAAACAACGCCGTGGCCGAGCTGGCCCAGGCGCAGGCCGAGCTGGAGAAGGCGCAGGTGGCCGTCGACGGTTATCTGGACGGCACCTATCGTGAGGCGATGCAGGATCTGGAAGGTCAGCAGAAAGTGTCCAACCGCAATCTCGAAAATGCGGCGACGCTGTTGCTCAGTTCCCAGTCGTTGTTCGAGCGAGGCTTTGTCACAGAGCTGGAATTTAAGGCAATGGAGTTTACTGTCAGGCGGGCGGAGTTGGAACAGGAGGTCGTGGAGACAAGAATCGATGTGTTGTCACGACTCCGCCGCGCAATGCAACTGGACAGGCTGAACGGTCAGCTGAGCGCGATAAGAGCCAGGGTGGCAGGGCGGAAGGCGGGGGTCGCACTGGAACAGGGACGGCTCGACCTGGCGGAAGTGGAGCTGGACAACTGTGTTATTAAGGCTCCTCGAAGTGGGCTGGTGATCTATCCTTCGACTGCGAAGTGGAAGGATACACCTGATATTGATGCAGGTGCCAGTGTTCATAACAACCAGATCCTGCTGCTGATGCCTGATCTGTCGCAAATGCAGGTCAGAATCGGAATTCATGAATCGATCGCCAGCAGCGTGAAGCCGGGCCTTGCCGCGGAAGTTGCCATGCCGGACAGAACGCTGGATGCTACAGTTTCCTCTGTCGCGTCAATTGCCAGTCCGGCCGGTTGGTGGACCGGTAATGCCGTGAGGTATGAAACCATCATTCAACTGCCTTCCATTGAGGGGCTCAATCCTGGCAAGACAGCCGATGTCGAAGTCATTGTCGCACGGCATGAAGATGTCTTGTCGGTGCCTGCGCTGGCTGTTGTCGACGCCGAACAGGGGCACTTCTGCTGGGTTGAGACAACTGAAGGGGTACAGCGACGTTCTCTGGAATTGGGGGCGAGTAACGATCAGTTCATTGTTGTTGAGACCGGACTAACCGCAGGCGACAGAGTTGTGATGGATCCGACAGCGTCCGTTACCGAAGCGCGTGAACTGGTGGGGCCTACACGCATGCACACAATTACTCGTGGCAATCTGGCCGTTACGCTGACGGAACAGGGAACTCTGGAGAGTTCGGACAACACGAAGATCAAATGTAAGGTCCGGGGAAACAGTACAATCAACTGGGTGATTGAGAGCGGTACGCACGTGGAGGCGGGTGACGAACTGATCAGGCTGGAAAACAAGCAGATCGAGGAGTATCTGCACGAACGCACGAAGTTTGCTCATTTGTCACGGGACTCGGCAATAACGTTCAGGGCTCAGGCAAAGAGTGCCGGGGTCAGGATCTCGGTGTACAAGGAAGGCGAATACCCTACTGAATTGATGAGACTGGAGAAAGAACTGGCAGTCGCTGAGGCGAATCTACGTAATAAGCAGACCGTACTCGGCCATCAGCAACTGATGGCCAAAAGCAAGTACGTGAGTGAGCTGGACCTGGAAGAAAGCGAGTTCGCCGTCCGGCTCGCCGAAGCACAACTCGAAAAATGGCAAACGGACATCGACGTACTACAACAGTTTACAAGGGAAGAGCAGATCGTTTCACTGACCGGTGACTGGGAGGCCGCGAAGGCTGCGGCAAACGGGCATGAGGAAGTGCTTAAGATGGATGAGGAACGGATTGCCTTAGCGGATAAGGAGATGGAACGCTGTGTCGTCAAAGCTGAAAGAAGTGGCATCGTGATTTACCCCGGTGCCGACGATTGGAAAAATGCTCCCGACATCACAGAAGGTGCAACGGTTCATAATGACCAGGTGTTGTTGTTGATGCCCGATTTGTCTCAGATGCAGGTCAAGGTCGGCATTCACGAATCCATGGTTGACCGTGTCACACCGGGGATGTCTGTGACTGTGACGATGTTGGGATCGACCCTTGTCGGCGAACTCCTTTCCGTGGCTTCGACCGCGGAGGCGGCCGGGTGGTGGACAGGCAACATCGTCAAGTACGATGCGATCGTCAGCCTTCCGTCGGCGGAAGGACTGAAACCGGGCATGAGCGCCGAAGTCGAGGTGATCATGGATCAGCACTTAGACGTGCTGACGATTCCGGTAACTGCAGTGGTTGACACGGGTGAGGAGTATTTTTGCTGGGTGGGGACTCCCGAAGAAGCACAGCGGCGCACTCTGCAGCTGGGCGACGGTAACGACGTGGCCATTGTCGTTGAGAACGGTCTGCAGGAAGGGGAACAGGTTGTGCTCAATCCAGGCGATTTTATTGAGGAGGCGCGATTGAGTGCACTATCGAGCGAAAGCGACACGAGAGACGGGGCAGACGGCCCCAATCGCGTTGGAGATCAGTTGCCGTAGACGGCGTCAGCATCCAGTGCTCTCGTGTTTTCTTCTCAACACGCGCTCGTGCTGGCGAGCGAAGAGTGGCTGCCGTGATGGCGTTTTGTCGTGTTAACCAGGCGACTTGATGCGGTGATGTGTGTGTCTGTCCTGCGTAAAGCACCCACCTATGCCGGACTTGGCAGTGCGAGGTGGAACGTGCGCGGTCAGTGGGCGGCGGCTGCAGCACAGCATGTTGTGAAACTGGCAGGGGGCGAGTGGTTGCAGCGAAGAATGAGTGACACCCCTGGCCTTACTGCGGAAGCTTAGTCCAGCCCCGGCCACGGACCGGTCTGAGACGAAAATTTGTGGCAGTCAGTCTGAAGGCTGTGTGGTGAATTGCAATCAACCGCTCAGTAGAGTCACGTACGAAAATCTGAAATTCTGGGGGGGCTGAGCCACGGAATTCTTCCTCGTCGTTTTCGTGTCCATCATCTTTCCGCCGATTTTACTGTTCGTTTTTTTTGTCGTAAATCCGAGAGAGGAGATGGTCGTCCTCCGATTCGGAACCTACGTCACCACACTCAAGACTCAGGGCATTCGCTGGATTCATCCGGTTGGGCGAACACTCAAGCGGATTCCAACGCGGGACACGACTCTCGATATTGCGACGACAACTGTTGTCGAACGGAATGGCAATCCGATCCAGATCAGTGCTGTTGTTCTTTATCGTGTGGAAGATACTTACAAGGCAGCCATCGACGTTGAAAACTACAGACAGTTCATCGAAGATTTGTCTGGCGCTGTTGTCAAACGAGTGAGCTCAACATTTCCTTATGAGTCTCCTGACCACAGCGAGCCCTGTCTTAAGGTTGAAACTGACGACGTGTCCAGTGCCTTCGTCAGCGAGCTTCAGGAAGCAGTGGATCCTTCCGGCATCCGCGTGCTGAGCGTGCGACTGAACGATTTGACGTATGCCCCGGAAATCGCCCAGGCGATGCTGATGCGACAGCAGGCCATGGCCCTGATCGATGCTCGCAAGACCATCGTGGAAGGGGGAACCGAAATTGTCAAAGATGCGGTTGAGCGATTGCAATCTGCGGGCCTTGAACTTGGTGCGGCGGAACGCGACGCGCTGGTGCAGAATCTGCTGGTTGTGATTTGCAGTGGCGACCATGCCCAGCCAGTCGTTCAGGTTGGTGCCGCCGCGCACGGTGCGAACTGAATTCAGCAAGGTTGTGATCAGGCCATGGCCGTGTGCAGCATGACCCACAGTGCGAGTGCACTAGCCAGCAACAGGCCACTGGTGAACAACATCAACCGGTGGCGTTGCCAGACTGCTTTCAGTGGCGTTATCTGAAATGCAAAGTCGACGGGGTACGCGAAACAGTAGAGCACGTTTGCGATTCCGGCAAGGGTTAGCAGCACGATTCCATTGCCCAAACTTTGCGCCGGTCCGCCTAACAGCATGTCCTCTCCCCAGCACGTGAGTACGAGACACGCAAGAACGATGTTGTAGACGATCCGCTTTCGCTCCCAGTACGAAATGGCTTCGCTAACATGAGACTGAATGTTCACAGGTGACCATCCCTTGTTTTGGTAGGCATTTCTTAATCCACATCGCAGCCCGACGACTTCCGAATGCCGTGCGTTTTCCTGCACCAACACAGATTGTCGGTTACGTTTGTCCTTCATCAGGCCAACCAGGTTACCATCCGGATCAGTCAGGAATCCAGTCCAAAGTTCGTGGTCGGGCATCCTGGCAGCCAGTTTCGGACTGCGTTTGCTGCTGACTCCTGCCGGGCAACTTCAATTCCTGCGACAAAGAGAAACTGTTGGAATACCATGAACTCGACGCTTTGTCTCTCTACAATCTCAATGACGAATCCGTTGAGAAAACAAACCTGACAGCACTACTGCCTGATTCCGGTGCCGGACAGGGACAGAATTGAACGCTTGGTAGGCAGGGGGCTAAGGCGACAGACAGTCGTGCTGCGCCATTCGAGTTCGTTCGGATATATTAGTCATCACATGTAGTCAGGATCAGGTGAATGTTGCGTCATAGAAATATCTTACTGGTTCTGCTGGTGATCAGTGTTTCGGTCTTCGAGGCTCGACAGGCGTACGCAGATGCTCTGCCGAACATCATCATCATCTATGCTGACGACCTCGGTTACGGTG